>JAGHUU010000316.1 GCA_018064695.1 Candidatus Blautia equi
GTTCGCAACAAGGCTGTCCGCGGCTCTGCTGCACTCACCCAGAAGCTGGGACGAACCCCTGTGATCAGGGAGATCGCTGATGAGATCGATGTACCTGTAAAGATCATCGAAAATATTCTGAGCGTAACCAATACACCAACCTCCCTGAACCTTCCCATCGGAGATAACGAGGAGGAGACTCTGGAGTGCATCATCCGGGATGAGCGCATAGAATCACCGGAGGATGTAGTGTGCAGGGAATCATTAAAAGGGAATGTTTCACAGCTGCTGAAAACGTTGTCTGATGAAGAACGAGAGATCATCATTCTGCATTTTGGTCTCAAGGATGGAAGAGAACAGACTCTCTCCACCATAGCAGAAAAGCTTGGATGCTCCCGCGAGCGCACCCGACTGATAGAGAAACAGGCATTTCATAAGCTGCTCCAGCCAAGCCGGATCAAATATATCATGGGATACTGATGATGGAATTATGGATATGCGCATAGATGATCCGGGATTATCCCAATATATAAGAGGGACTGTAAAATACAGTCCCTCTTTTTTATGTTCAGTCGTTGGCAGCAAACAGTGTATGGAGCTTTTCCATGTAAGCTTCTTTTCCCTTTACAAAGCTCATGGCATGGCCGGCGCCTTCCACCAGGAGCAGGTCTTTTTCGGAATTGCAGTGTTCATAGGCCTCTTTTGTCATCTCGCATGGAACAAACTTATCGTCTGCACCGTGGACAAAGAGGATCGGGAGAGTGGTTTTCTTAAGTGCATCCAGAGAAGAACAGTCATCCAGACTGAAGCCCTTTCTCCATTTACAGTAGAAATTCATCATATCCATGCAAGGATGTTCCGGGTTATGAAATTTTTCTTCTCCCACGGTTTTTATGATGGCATAAGGGGAAGTAAAGCCACAGTCAGCAATGATTCCCTTTACTTCCGCCGGGAATGCATCCGCGGAAGCCATGAGAACAGTGGTTGCACCCATGGAAACACCGTAAAGATAGATTGGAATCGAAGCGTCGATGTTTTCCTGATACCAGGTAACCCATGGCAGTACATCTTTTCTTTCCATGATTCCAAAGGTCATGATCTCGCCGTCGCTTCTTCCCTGGGCTCTCTCCTCAATGAGCAGAAGATTGCAGTCCATCTCGTGAAGATATGGGGCACAGGCGGCAAAATCCACATCCCAGGCACCGTGCCATCCGTGGAAGGCAATGACGGTTCGTTTTGCATTCTCACATGGGATATAATGACCGTAGAGCTTTAAGCCCTCCGGATTTGTCATGACGCGGATATCCCTGTCGTTTTCATGCAGCCATTCCTGACCTGCCTTTGCGTCTCCTTTTAACTCGTATCCTCCCGTCTGCATAAGCTTTACGATAGGTTCCCGGTCAAAAGCCAGACTGGTAAATATTTTTAAAGAAGCACCCAGCGCTGTCACGATTCCTCCTGATACCGCTGCGGATACTACGATCGCTTTCTTGAGATTCATTTTAATTCCTTTCTGTACAGCCACACTGATAATTGACAAGATTTCTGAAATGTCTTATCTTATGAATATTATAATAAGAAGAATAAAAAGAAAAGGGGAATGATATAATGTTATACCGAATTTTTCATCGGGATCCCGAATCCAGAGATGATATCATCACCATGACGTCCGGACTTGGCATTGTGGTAAATCTCCTCATTGCCATTGTAAAAGTTCTGATCGGTGCGATCTCATCCTCTATTGCCATTGTATCTGAAGGTGTCAACAATCTCGCTGACGCTTTAACATCTATTCTGGCCCTTGTGGGTGCAAAGCTGGCTAAGAAACATCCGGATGAGAATCATCCGTTTGGTTACGGAAGAATAGAGTACTTTGCCAGTCTCATCATTGCCGTGTTGATTCTTGTAACCGGTATTGAAATGATGATCAGTTCTGTGAAGCTGATCTTTGAACCTGAGGAGATGAGCATCTCTGTTCTGGCTATTGTGCTGGTGGCTTTATCCGCTGTAGTCAAATTTTTCCTTGGTATTTATACGATCAGAATGGGAGAGAAGGCTTCCTCCGGATCTCTGGTTGGCGTGGGAACAGAGTGCAGAAATGACTCCTTTGCATCTGTCATCACCATCATCGCATCTCTCGTCTATCTTCTGTTCCATATTTCTCTGGATGCCTATGCCGGTATCATTATTTCTTTCCTGATCATTAAAGCCGGCATTGATGTGCTCCGCGAGACCACCTCTGATCTTCTTGGAAGACCGGGTGAGAAGGAGCTGGCCAACGCCTTATACAAACAGATCCGCCAGACCGACGGCATTCTTGCCGCAGCCGATATGATGCTGCACAATTATGGTCCTGATGCATGGTCCGGTTCTGTTAATGTGGAGATCGACCACAACAAAACTGTGGGAGAAATCTACCAGTTTCTGCATGAGCTTCAGCTCAGCATTATGCACGAGCACCATGTGACCATGGTATTTGGTGTCCATGCGGTCGACAACGACCATGCGGAGATGAAGCACCTTCGTTCTGTGATTGCTAAATTTGTAAGCACCCGGGAAC
>JAGHUU010000049.1 GCA_018064695.1 Candidatus Blautia equi
CTCTCTATCTACAACCTTGGAACCGGTATCGGCTACAGCGTTCTGGATATTGTAAAGAACTTCCAGGAAGCCAACGGCGTGGAGATCCCATACGTGATCAAGGACCGTCGCCCCGGCGATATCGCCACCTGCTATTCCGACGCCGGAAAAGCAGAGAGAGAACTGGGCTGGAAGGCAGAATTCGGTATCCGCGAAATGTGTGCCGATTCCTGGAGATGGCAGTCAAACAATCCTAACTGATACGAAGATTAATTTTGAAATAACAAGCATAAAAAAATCGTGGGCAGGTTCCAGTCCACGATTTTTTTAATATATTGTTTTACTGATATTTTTTCTGTTTCTCAAAAACCGGCTCGCAGGTGAGCTCAATGCCGAGCTTTCTGAACTCCTGGATATCAACGGAGGAAAGCATAACGGAGGTATGTGCCTGACAGCCCTTCAGTTTTGGAAGCTGCTCCAGAGCAAGGCGGGCTTCGTCGCTGGTTGCCGCACTTACGGAGAGAGCGATGAGGGTCTCATCAGAGTGGAGACGCGGGTTCTTGCTTCCAAGGTACTTGATCTTGAGCTCCTGAATTGGGCGGATCGCCTCTGGGGAGATCACCTTATGCTCATGCTCGATTCCGGCAAGGGTCTTCAGCGCATTTAAGAGAAGCGCGGAGGAAGCACCGAGAAGATCGGAGGTCTTGCCGTAAACCATAGTGCCGTCAGAGAGTTCCATAGCTGCAGCAGGGCCGCCGGAGCTCTGAGCTTTGTCAAGGGCAGCAGGTACGACCTTGCGGTCCTCCAGAGTGGCATGTGCCTGTTTCAGGAGAAGCTCGATCTTAAAGGCCTCGTCCTCTTTTCCGTTTCCGGAGATCTGGGTGGCCATACTCTTATAGTAACGGCGGATGATCTCCTGTACAGATGCCTCGCGGCAGGCTTCGTCATCGATGATGCAGTTGCCGGCCATATTGACACCCATATCGGTAGGAGACTTGTATGGACAGCTGCCGATGATCTTTTCAAACATGGCCTGCAGTACAGGGAAGATCTCCACATCACGGTTGTAGTTTACGGTGGTGACGCCGTAAGCATCCAGATGGAACGGGTCGATCATGTTTACATCGTTAAGGTCAGCGGTGGCAGCCTCGTAAGCAAGGTTCACAGGGTGCTTCAGCGGGATATTCCAGATTGGGAAGGTCTCAAATTTTGCATAGCCCGCTGCTACGCCTCTTTTATATTCATGGTAAAGCTGGGAAAGGCAGGTGGCCATCTTTCCGCTTCCGGGTCCGGGGGCAGTGATGACTACCAGAGGGCGGGAAGTCTGAATATACTCATTCTTTCCATAGCCTTCATCGCTTACGATGAGGGATACGTTGCTTGGATAGCCGGGGATCGGATAGTGGATATATACAGGGATGCCAAGTTTTTCCAGACGCTTCTTAAAGAGATCTGCGCCCTCCTGACCGGCGTACTGTGTGATACATACGCTTCCTACATAAAGTCCCATAGCTGTGAATTCGTCACGGAGACGGAGCACGTCCACATCATAGGTGATTCCGAGATCCCCGCGCATTTTGTTTTTGTCGATGTCGGCAGCGTTGATTACGATTACAATTTCGGCCTGGTCCCTAAGCTGCATGAGCATGCGAAGCTTGCTGTCCGGTTCAAATCCGGGAAGGACACGGGAGGCATGATAGTCGTCAAAGAGCTTTCCGCCGAATTCCAGATAAAGCTTGTTTCCAAACTGGCCGATTCGTTCGCGGATATGCTCGGACTGCATTTTCAGGTACTTGTCATTATCAAATCCTATTTTCATATACCTATTCCCTTTCCCACTATGTGCTGGCTTTCATTTACAAATTTCTTTCCAGTTTCAGAGTATACTACAAAAAATCCGGTTTTGGTACCCATTATTTTTCAGGATGGAAAAGTTTCATGTTTTATACAAAATTAAAGGGAAAGAACTGCTGTGATACAGGAATTTTTTTTATTCTGTTGATTTATAGCGGAAAAATATTTATAATAAATTATTGTGCATGATTCTGCTCTTTGCAGGGTATGCAAGTTTAGTCTGAGATATATAGGAGGAATAGAATGAGCGATATGGACAACCGCAATGGCAAGCGTCCGGAGCCTGATCATAACAACAATCAGGGACCTAAGAAGAATCACCAGTCCATACTGGCGTTTCTGGTCTGCCTGCTGATCACTCTGGTCTGCCTGAGCTTCTTCACCAATATGCTGAAGGACACATCCAGCGAGATCACCTATGATAAATTTATAGATATGGTAGAAAAGGACCAGGTAAAAGAAGTCACCCTTCAGTCCGATACCCTCACCATCGTGCCAAAGAAGGTCATTACAGCCTTTGGCGGTTCTGAGAAATATTATGTGAGACTCATGGAATCTCAGGATTCCCTCACCAAAAGACTGGAAGGCAAAAAAGTCGTATTTAAAAAGGAGCCGCCGGATGCCCTCGGTGAATTCGTCACCATGCTTGTCAGCGTGCTGCTCCCAACTGTACTGCTGTTCCTGATGCTGATGTTCTTCATGCGCCGTATGAACCATGGCGGCGGCGGAATTATGGGCGTGGGCAAGAGCCGTGCAAAAGCATATATTCAGAAAGAGACCGGAATCACCTTTGCAGATGTTGCGGGTGAGGATGAGGCCAAGGAATCCCTGCAGGAGGTTGTGGATTTCCTGCATGACCCGGGCAAATACGTGGAGATCGGTGCCAAGCTTCCTAAGGGAGCACTTCTGGTGGGACCTCCCGGAACAGGTAAGACCCTTCTTGCAAAGGCTGTGGCCGGAGAAGCCAAAGTCCCGTTCTTCTCCCTCTCCGGGTCTGAGTTTGTGGAAATGTTCGTAGGGGTGGGTGCATCCCGTGTCCGTGACCTCTTTGAGGAAGCAAAGAAAAACGCACCGTGTATCGTATTCATCGATGAGATCGATGCCATCGGTAAAAGAAGAGATTCCAGCTACGGCGGCGGAAATGATGAGCGTGAGCAGACCTTAAACCAGCTGCTGGCCGAGATGGATGGTTTTGATACAGAAAAAGGACTTCTGATCATTGCGGCAACAAACCGTCCGGAGATCCTCGATCCGGCCCTCCTTCGTCCGGGCCGTTTTGACAGACGTGTCGTAGTAGAGCGCCCTGACCTGAAAGGTCGTATTGAGATCCTTAAAGTCCATGCAAAAAATGTTCATCTGGATGAAACGGTTGATTTTGAGGCCATCGCCCTTGCCACCTCCGGTGCTGCCGGTGCCGATCTGGCCAACATGATCAACGAGTCTGCCATCCTTGCAGTTAAAAACGGAAGAAAAGCCGTAAGCCAGAAAGACCTCTTTGAAGCAGTTGAGGTGGTACTGGTCGGTAAAGAAAAGAAAAACGCCGTGATGAACGAGGAGGAGCGAAAGATCGTCTCCTACCACGAAGTAGGTCATGCACTTGTAGCTGCCCTTCAGAAAGATGCCGAGCCGGTGCAGAAGATCACCATCGTTCCAAGAACCATGGGTGCTCTGGGCTATGTAATGCATGTGCCGGAGGAAGAGCACTTCCTGCAGACCCAGAAAGAGCTGGAAGCAAGGCTGGTTGGTACACTTGGCGGCCGTGCGGCGGAGGAGCTGGTATTTGATACCGTCACCACAGGCGCAGCCAACGACATTGAGCAGGCTACCAAGATCGCCAGAGCCATGGTTACCCAGCTTGGTATGTCAAAGAAATTCGGCCTTATGGGCCTTGCCTCCGAGGAGAGCAAATATCTTGGCGGCCGCGCAGTTATGAACTGCGGCGACAGAACCGCCACAGAGGTAGACCATGAGGTTATGGAGCTTCTCCATAATTCCTATGAGACAGCAAAAGAACTTCTTGCAGGCCATCGCGAGGCACTGGATAAGATCGCTGCTTACCTCATTAAGCGCGAGACCATCACTGGCAAGGAATTCATGAAGATCTTCCGCGCTGTGGAAGCAGGCCGCGAGATTCCGGACAACCTGGATGAGCTTGATGCTCCAGAGCAGACTGAAGCAGCAGGCACGGAAGTGCCTGAGGCAGCAGAATTACCGGAGATCACAGAACTGCCGGAGATCACAGAATTACCTGAGGTATCCGATCTCCCTGAGGTTTCCGGAATGCCGGAAGTTTCTGAATTACCTTCTGTAAATGAAGCTCCTGACCCGGTAACCCCGGCAGAGCCTGACAGCATCGCAGAAGAGGCTGACACTGCACCTGCAGAAGAATAAGAGAATTATACGGACTGTTGCAGGATGAACAGTCCGTATTTTTTTCATAAGACTCCCCTTTTTGAGAGAAGGAGAACAGATATGTTTGTCATCGAAGAAGAACTGAAAAAGCTGCCCGCCAAGCCCGGTGTGTACATCATGCACGGGGAAAAGGATGAGATCATCTATGTGGGTAAGGCTGTGGTCTTAAAGAACCGCGTGCGCCAGTATTTCCAGAGCAGCAGAAACAAAGGTGCCAAAATAGAGCAGATGGTGACCCACATCACCAGATTTGAATATATCGTCACGGATTCCGAACTGGAAGCCCTGGTGCTGGAGAGCAACCTGATCAAAGAGCACAGGCCGAAATACAACACCATGCTGAAGGACGACAAGAGCTATCCTTTCATCAAGGTTACTGTGCAGGAGCCTTTCCCAAGGGTCCTCTTTGCCCGAAATATGAAGAAGGACAAGAATAAGTATTTTGGCCCATATACCAGTGCGGGGGCTGTGAACGATGTGATCGAGCTTGTGGAAAAGCTCTATCAGGTCCGCACCTGCAGCAAGGTCCTTCCCCGCGACATCGGAACAGACCGTCCCTGCCTGTATTATCACATGAAGCAATGCGCTGCTCCCTGCCAGGGTTACATCACTCAGGAGGCTTACAGGGAAAACATCCAGAAGGTGATCCTGTTCTTAAACGGTGATTACAAGAGCACCGTGGAGGATCTGAAGCAGCAGATGATGCTGGCTTCCGAGGAAATGCGCTTTGAAGATGCCATAGGTTACCGGGATCTTATAGAGAGCATCCGAAGGATCGGCGAGCGCCA
>JAGHUU010000185.1 GCA_018064695.1 Candidatus Blautia equi
GACGAGATTTTTATAAAGATGTGTCAGGATGTTATTGACAATGGGACCAGTACTGAGGGGGAGAAGGTTCGACCGAAATGGGAGGATGGAACTCCGGCCTATACAATTAAGAAGTTTGGCGTAGTGAACCGTTATGATCTTAGAGTGGAGTTTCCGGCTCTGACACTCAGAAAAACTGCGCTTAAGAGCGCTATGGATGAGATCTTATGGATCTGGCAGAAGAAATCCAATAAGATCCAGGATCTGAACAGCCATATCTGGGACAGCTGGGCTGACGAAGATGGCTCCATTGGAAAAGCCTACGGCTATCAGATGAGCGTAAAGCACCAGTATAAAGAGGGCATGATGGATCAGGTGGACAGAGTCCTCTTTGATCTGAAAAATAATCCATACAGCAGAAGAATCATGACAAACATCTATGTGCATCAGGATCTCCATGAGATGAACCTGTATCCATGCGCATACTCCATGACCTTCAACGTTACCAAAGAACCGGGCAAGGAAAAACTGACTCTGAATGCAGTCCTGAATCAGAGATCCCAGGATATCCTGGCTGCCAACAACTGGAACGTATGCCAGTACTCCCTGCTTCTTATGATGATCGCCCAGGCCTGCGACATGGAGGCCGGTGAGCTGGTTCACGTGATTGCAGACTGCCATATCTACGACAGACATATCCCGGTCATCAAAGAACTCATCAGCAGAGAACCAAAGCCGGCACCAAAGGTAAGACTGAACCCGGATGTAAAAGATTTCTATGCATTTACCACCGATGATCTGATCGTGGAGGACTACGAGACCTGGCCGCAGATCAAAAACATCCCGATCGCTGTCTGAAAAACAGCCGGATCCTAAGTGTGAAAAGGAGATAAGATATGAATATTATTGTTGCTGTAGATAAAAACTGGGCCATTGGCAAAGATAACCAGCTGCTGGTAAGCATCCCTGCAGATATGAAGCTGTTCAGACAGGAGACCATGGGAAAAGTAGTGGTTATGGGAAGAAAGACCCTGGAGAGCTTTCCAAACGGACTTCCCCTTAAAAAGAGAACCAACATCGTTCTCACCGGAAACAAAGACTATCAGGTAAAAGATGCCATTGTGCTCCACACCGTTGAGGAAGTTCTGGAGGAGATCAAAAAATATCCGGCAGATCAGGTATACTGCATTGGCGGCGACAGCATCTACAAACAGCTGCTTCCATACTGCGACACCGCTCATGTAACCAAAATCGATTTCGCTTACGAAGCCGACCGCTTCTTCCCGAATCTGGACGAGATGGAGGAGTGGGAGATCACCGATCAGAGCGAGGAGCAGACCTATTTTGATCTGGAGTACCAGTTCGTGAAATACGAGAGAAAGAAATAATACAAAGAGAATTCATAAAACCAATAAAAAAGGTGATCGGCAAATGCCGGTCACCTTTTGTGATTGAATTAAGATTGGATTACTCGATAACCTGGATCCATCCCTCTGGAGCTGGGATACGTCCCATCTGGATTCCGGTGAGGGTGTCATACAGCTTCTTGGTAACAGGTCCCATCTCGGTCATTCCGCTTGGGAAGCAGATCTCTTCGCCGTGGTTTACGATCTTTCCTACCGGGGAGATAACTGCAGCAGTACCGCAGAGACCGCACTCAGCGAAATCTTTTACCTCATCGAAGTATACTTCTCTTTCCTCTGCCTCAAGACCAAGGTACTCTTTGGCAACCTGGATCAGGGAACGGCGGGTGATGGATGGAAGGATGCTGTTGGACTTAGGAGTTACGACTTTGCCGTCTTTGGTTACAAAGAGGAAGTTAGCGCCGCCGGTCTCCTCAACTTTGGTACGGGTAGCAGCATCAAGATACATGTTCTCATCAAAGCCCTCGTGATGAGCTTCGGTGATAGCGTAAAGGCTCATTGCATAGTTAAGACCTGCTTTGATATGGCCGGTTCCGTGTGGTGCAGCACGGTCATAGTCGCAGACGCGAAGGGTAAGTGGCTTAACGCCGCCCTTGAAGTATGGTCCTACAGGAGTTGCGAAGATACGGAACTGATACTCGTCAGCCGGTTTAACACCGATAACAGGGTTGGAACCGAACATGTATGGACGAAGGTATAAGGTAGCACCGGAACCGTATGGTGGTACGAATGCTGCGTTAGCTTTTACTACCTGTTTTACAGCCTCTACAAAACGATCCTCCGGGAATACAGGCATCTGCAGACGAACTGCGGAGTCTTTCATACGGGATGCGTTCAGGTCAGGACGGAAGCAAACGATCTTGCCATCCTCGGTGGTGTAGGCTTTTAAGCCCTCGAAACAGGTCTGTGCGTACTGGAGAACACCTGCACACTCGCTGATGGTTACGTTGGCATCAGTGGTGAGAGTTCCCTCATCCCATGCACCGTCTTTGAAGTTGGATACATAACGATAATCGGTCTGAACGTAGCCAAAGCCAAGGCTGCCCCAGTCAATATTCTTTTTTTCCATAATAATTTCCCTCCATAAAAATTTGAGTTTAAATCAAAATGATTAGTACCATTTTAAAACTTTTATTTTTTATCTGCAATGGAAAGTTTATAATTTTTGAAAAAAGTCCGGCATACCCTGCATGAATATGCAGAGAATGGAAATATAACGTTACAGTTCACACGGCACCTAATCACCTGCTGATTAGGTGACCGGAGAAAGTGATTCAGGGGTGAGCAGGCATTTTTGCGCAGCAAAACTTCAAATATG
>JAGHUU010000023.1 GCA_018064695.1 Candidatus Blautia equi
CTCGTGGATGGTAAGGTGGATCTCGCATTTCTTCTCTGCTTCATTTACTGCGAGGATCTCCAGTTTTGCAGGAAGCGTCTTTTTTTCATCTCCGATATCCAGGCCATCTTCCACCTGCTGCACGGCATCTTCTGCTAAGAGACCGTCTACTTTTGCGTAATAGGTTTTCCACACATGTTTCTTAGGGGATAAAAGCTGGTGGCCCAGCTGGCCGTCGTCGGTGATAAGGAGCAAGCCCTCTGTGTCTTTATCCAGTCTTCCAACCGGGAAGAGGCCTTTTCGCTTCTCTTTTATGAGATCCATAACTGTTTTTTCATGGTTATCTTCCGTAGCGGTCACGTAGCCGGCCGGTTTGTGGAGCAGATAGTAGACAAACTCCGGCGCAGCACCGATCACCTGACCGTCGAACACTACGGTGTCCTTTTCAGGATCTACTTTGTTCTCCGGTTTGGAGGCGGGGGCACCGTTGATCTGGACTCTGCCCTTCTGAATATATTTTTTTACTTCACTTCTGGTCCCGCAGCCCGCGTCCGCCAGAAATTTATCCAAACGTACCATTTCGATGCGTCTCCTTAAATATATCGTTTTCCATTATATCTTTTCTGATAATACTGCATGCTCAGAATGCCCACCAGCATGAAAAAGACCATTACAAGCATATAGATGATAACTCCATCCTGGTAATCACCCAATTTGCCGTGAATGAGTTCCGTGATCTCTGCCATTGTATTGGCAGCCATATGCATCAGAACTGCGGAGCGGAGTTTTCCGGTCCATTCCACCATAAGTGCAAGCCCATATCCCATGAGTGCGGCATAGATTCCCTGCTTCAAATTTCCATGCATGATTCCGAATACGACAGCGGAGATCCATGCGGCATGCTGAAGCTTCATACGGTCACGCAGCCTTGCAAATACGATTCCGCGGAAGACAATTTCCTCAGCAAGAGGGGCCAGGATTCCTACGCAAAATACAATGAACGGAAGGAACAATGTACTCTCAACAGGAATGATCGTAGGATTTATTGATTCATTGCCACCTTTTAGGAAATACAGAAAATCTGACAGATATGTCACAATGTAGTTCAGAAGGAACATAATGCCGCTGCCTGCAAGAAGGAATCTAAGATAATCCGGCAATGTCAGTTTTCCTTCCTGTATTTTAATAAGTCCGCAGTCTTTTCTTTCCTCTTTATCTCTTCCAAGGAAGAACCAGAGGATGATACTTGTAAGTGCCGACGATACCGCGACGGATAACAGAAGTACAGTGATCTGCGATATCTGATGGCCTTTGTAGTAAAGTTCCTGCCTAATCGATACGGCAAATATAGCGACAATGGCCTGCAGAAGGTATATCAAAAGAACCGGCCAGAAAGTGAAACCGATGGTATTCATGATGCTGCGTTTTCTTACAGGTCTTTTATAGAGAAAGCTGCATACATCCATAGGTTCCGATACGATAGTTACAGGGTCTGCCTCGGCCAGTTCGCGCATGGAGCCGTAGCCGTAGCTTACGGCGATGCAGGGGATGCCGGCTTCCCTGGCACCAAGGATGTCGTGTTCCTTATCGCCCACCATGATGACCTGATCTCGTTTGCCGGACATGCCAAGGCGCTCAAGGGTCTCCTCAATGACCTCTGCTTTTTTGCTTCTTCTGCCATCCAGCTCGCTTCCTGTTACGACATCAAAGTATGGGAGCAAATCCCAGTGTTCCAGGATGCGTTTTATGTAGACCTCCGGTTTTGAGGAAGCAATGGCCAGTTTGTATTTTCTTCTTGCCAGGGTGGCAAGCATCTGTTC
>JAGHUU010000069.1 GCA_018064695.1 Candidatus Blautia equi
GTTCAGGTAGTCCGATACATTCTCGACAGGCTCGTTTACAAAGACGCCTACGGCCTGAATGGATGGGGACAGGAGACGCTTAAGCTCCAGAGCTTTTTCGGGGGAGACATCGCGGATGCTCTTTTTGAAGAAGACGAAGCCGATGTAGTCGGGGTTCAGTTCGTTTGCTATTTCAATGTCACAAGGTCTTGAAAGACCGCAGAGTTTGATTTTGGTCATTTTTGATACCTCGGGGACGGTGGTAAGGGTTCGTTTTTTTGAGCTCTTGGGGATGGTGGTAACAGCTCATTTTGCTTTGAGCTCTGCCAGCTTGGCGGTTTTGTCTTCGGCGCGCATCAGGGTCTCGCCGATGAGGACGGCGTTGGCGCCTGCGGCGCGGAGTGCGCGGATGTCGGCATTATCTTTTACACCGCTTTCAGAGACAAAGATCACATCCTCCGGAACCATCTCACGGAGCTTGCGGCTGTTTCCGGTGTCCACGGAGAAGTCCTTCAGGTTTCGGTTGTTGACACCAATGATGCGGGCGCCGCAGCGAAGTGCCATGCGAACCTCCTCGTCATCGTGTGCTTCCACCAGTGCGGAGAGCCCTAGCTCATCGCAGATGCCAATATACTCTTTGATCTGCTCTTCGGTAAGAATGGAGCAGATGAGAAGCACGGCGGATGCGCCAAGAAGTTTGGCCTCGTAGATCATATATGGGTCCACAGTGAAATCCTTTCGGATGACAGGGATGGAAACCGCATCGGTGATCTCTTTTAAATACTGATCACTGCCTAAAAACCATTTCGGCTCGGTGAGGACGGAGATGCAGTTGGCACCTGCGGCCTCGTACTCTCTGGCAATCTGTAAATATGGAAAATCCGGTGCGATGAGGCCTTTGGATGGGGATGCTTTTTTGCACTCGCAGATAAAGGCGATATCGTCGGTCTTTAATGCATTTTCAAAGGCAAAGCTGCCTTTTGGGAGAGCGTAAGCTTTTGCCTTCAGCTCTTCCGCGGAGACTTTTTTCTTAGCGGCCTCTGTGCGCTCTCTGGCGTAGTCAGCCAGCTGATCTAAGATCGTCATGAATTATTCCTCCGGACGGTTGCTTACTTCGATGACTTTTTTCAGGGTCTCCAGAGCTTTTCCGGAATCAATGAGCTCTGCAGCAAGTTTGATACCATCTGCCAGGGTCGCTGCCTTTCCGCCGATCATGAGGGAAGCGCCTGCATTCATAAGAACTGCGTCACGCTTTGATCCTTTTTCTCCGTTCAGGATGGCAAGTGTGATCGCTGCATTCTCCTCCGGAGTACCGCCAACCAGATCTTCTTTGGTGCAGCGGGTCAGACCGAAATCCTCAGGAGCGATGGTGTAGGATTTGAACCATCCATCTTTGAACTCGCAAACCCTGGTAGGTGCGCTCATGGAGATCTCATCCAGTTTATCCATTCCATATACAACCATTCCGCGTTCTACTCCAAGGCTCATCAGAACCTGTGCCAGTGGAACTACTAAATATTCATCATAAACTCCGAGGAGCTGCATCTTAGGACTTCCCGGGTTGGTAAGAGGTCCAAGGATGTTAAATACAGTACGGAAACCAAGCTCTCTGCGGATGGCACCTACATATTTCATGGAGGTGTGATATTTCTGTGCGAAGAAGAAGCACATGCCGGCTTCGTTCAGAAGCTCTACGCAGCGTTCCGGGCTCTGCTGGATGTTTACACCAAGTGCTTCAAGGCAGTCTGCAGTTCCGCATTTGGAAGAAGCTGCACGGTTTCCGTGTTTAGCTACTTTCATGCCGCCTGCAGCAGCCACCAGCGCGGAAGTGGTGGAGATGTTAAAGCTTTGTGCGTTGTCTCCGCCGGTTCCAACGATCTCAAATACAGGGAAGTCGGTTTTTACAGGAATTGCATGGTCTCTCATAGCAGCTGCACAGCCTGCGATCTCCTCGCTGGTCTCAGCCTTGGTGCTCTTGGTGGAAAGAGCTGCCAGGAATGCTGCGTTCTGGGTAGGGGTGGTCTCGCCGCTCATGATCTCATTCATAACTGTGTATGCTTCATCGTAAGTAAGGTCCTGTTTGGTTGTGATTTTTTCAATTGCCTCTTTAATCATGGTTTTAACTCCTTTTAAAATATTCTTTCTATATAATTATGTGATAATGATGTGTTATCTGGTTTCGTCCAGGAAGTTCTTTAACATTGCCTTGCCATCCGGGGTCATGATGGATTCCGGGTGAAACTGTACGCCGTAGATCGGGTACTCTTTATGCTGCACTGCCATAACCTCGCCGTCGGTGGTGACTGCGGTGACCTTAAGGCAGTCCGGAATGGTTTCCGGGTCGGCTGCCAGGGAATGATATCTGGCTACAGGGGCGACCTCCGGGATGCCTTTAAAGAGAATGCAGTCAGAGTCGAATTTCACATCCGACTGCTTGCCGTGCATCAGCTGTTTTGCATAGGTGACGGTTGCGCCGAAGGATGCGCAGATGGCCTGATGACCTAAGCATACACCCAGCGTAGGAATCTTTTTGCCAAGAGTTCTGGCTGCTTCCACAATGATTCCGGCGTCCTCCGGTCTGCCCGGTCCCGGTGAGATGATGATGCGGTCCGGGTTCAGCTTTTCTATTTCTTCTATGGTCATCTCGTCATTTCGGATGACTTTGATGTCAGGATTCAGCTCTCCAATGTACTGGTACAGGTTGTAGGAGAAGCTGTCATAATTGTCGATCAGTAAAATCATAAGTTCTCCTCCTCTGCAAGCTTCAGTGCGTTGATGACGGCCTTGGCCTTGTTGATGCATTCCTGGAATTCCTTTTCCGGTACGGAGTCAGCCACAATGCCGGCGCCGCTTCTTACAAAGACTTTTCCGTTTTTCTTATAGGCAATGCGG
Organism: Candidatus Blautia equi; assembly: GCA_018064695.1. Classification (GTDB taxonomy): domain Bacteria; phylum Bacillota; class Clostridia; order Lachnospirales; family Lachnospiraceae; genus Blautia_A; species Blautia_A equi. Next base: position 2,872 of record JAGHUU010000069.1, read on the forward strand.
ATGGCGATGCAGGTATCCATGTTTCCTGTGAAGTCCACATAGCCGATGGCGCCGCCGTAGATGCCTCGTTTGTTGTTTTCCAGTTCGCCAATCAGCTGGCAGGCGCGGATCTTAGGTGCGCCGGAGAGGGTTCCCGCAGGGAGAACTGCGCTGATGGCATCCAGAGCGTCATGCTGATCGGTGATCTCGCCGCGCACGGTGGAGCCGATATGCATAACGTGGGAATAACGCTCGATGGAATGGAGCTTCTCCACGGATACGGTTCCGAACTTGCTGATCTTTCCAAGGTCATTTCTTCCAAGGTCCACCAGCATGTTGTGCTCAGCCAGCTCTTTTTTGTCGGCCAGCAGGTCTTTTTCCAGTGCCAGGTCTTCCTCCTCGGTCTTGCCTCGCGGTCTGGTTCCGGCTAATGGGAAGGTGTGAAGTACGCCGTCCTCCAGCTTTACCAGTGTTTCAGGGGAAGCACCGGCTACCTCCACATCCGTTCCGGAGAAGTAGAACATGTATGGGGAAGGATTTATGGTTCTGAGAATGCGGTAGGTGTTGAAGAGGCTTCCCTCAAAAGGAGCACTCAGTCGATTGGAGAGGACGATCTGGAAGATGTCTCCCTCGTGGATGTGATGCTTGGCTTTTTCCACCATATCGCAGTAAGCTTCTTTATCAAAGAGCGGTGTGACCTCGCCTAAGAGACGTCCGCCCGGCTCGTTTATTTTTTCTCCGTTCTTCAGAAGATCGTAGAGCTGTTTCAGCTCCAGAACGGCTTTGTTGTAACCGATCTCCGGATCATCTAGCGGCATGTTCACGATGAGGATGATCTTCTGACGGAAGTTATCAAAGGCGATGACCTTATCAAAGAGCATCAGGTCAATGTCCTTAAATTCTTCTGTATCCTGCACGTTGTTGCGGACTGTAGGCTCGCTGTAGCCCAGGAAATCGTAGGAAAAGTATCCTACCAGACCGCCGGTGAAGGATGGGAGATAACTGAATTTCGGGGATTTATAGTCATTCAGGATCTGTCTTAAATAAGAAGAAGGATCCCCGGTCTGAAAGGTGATATTTCCCATTTTCATCTGCCCGTTCATACAGGTGACTTCCATTTTTGGGTCGTAGCCTAAAAAGGTGTAGCGGCCCCATTTTTCTTTTCCCTCAATGGACTCCAGCATATAGGCGTGGGTGGAAACATTTTTCAGGATCCGCATGGCCTCTATGGGAGTGCAGATATCGGAGAGGATTTCACAGCTGACAGGGACCACTTTATATTCTCCGCTGGCTGCAATAGCTTTTACTTCCTCTATGGAAGGTGAAAATTTCATGGTTCTTTTCCTCCTTTTTACAAAAAATAAAAACGCCCTCGACAGAAGTCATCTTCTGCCAAGGACGAATATAACAAATCCGCGGTGCCACCCTGGTTTACAGCTATGGAGCTGTACTCTTATCGGAATACTAACATATTCCCGGCAGCTGACGTGTGCCTGACGTCGCAGAATACTCTGTATGGATGTCATACATTTGACTGCGCCCTCCGCGGTCCATTTGATGATCTGTGTTTCACCCGACTCTCAGCAACACGGGCTCTCTGTGGAGGCATGATCACCTTTATCTCCGCTTCAACGGTTTCAGTGATATGAAATTTTTGATTCAAAATCTTTTTACACTTTAACACGTTAATGCAAAAATGTCAATAGAAAAATACAGCTCGAAGACGGGGACTTAAGAAAAAAGTTACTGTTCACTGGCAAGCCAGTAAACAGTAACTTCACAGGCCTATTTGGAGTTTTGCTTCGCAAAAGAGGCCTGCTCACCCCTGAATCACTTTCTC
>JAGHUU010000012.1 GCA_018064695.1 Candidatus Blautia equi
TACGAATGTGAATCCTGCGAAAACTGCCTGTATAAAGAGAAATGTACAAGAGCCAAAGGAAACAAACGATTGTATGTGTCAAAACCGTTCATTGAAAAAAGACAGCATTCGTACGAAAACATCTTAAGTGAAAAGAGAATCCTTTATCGAATGAACCGTTCCATCCAGGTAGAGGGGGCATTTGGAGTATTGAAAAATGACTATGAGTTTCAAAGATTTTACTCCGTGGGAAAACCAAAGTAAAACTGGAGATTCTTTTGCTGTGTTTGGGTTATAATCTGAATAAACTGCACGCAAAGATCCAGAGTGAAAGAACGAACACCCACTTTTTCGAAGTAAAACAGCTTAGAAAATACGAAAAAATACAGAGCTTTATTAAAGTACGCAAAAAAACAGATCAGCTTCCGGTGGTACGATCGCTGATCTGTTTTTTTGTATAAATGAAGCAAGGGTGCTGCTTCATAACTGATAATCAGTTATTTTGCAACACTCTCCTCTTATTGTAAACCGCGCAAACATTATAAGTTGACAATTATGCTGCCGGATGATAAACTCTCACTCAATGAAATAAAAAAGGAGGCATAGACAGCATCTATGACATCAAAGAAAAAAGTAAGTACAAAAGACATGATCTACTGTTCCATGTTCACAGTGTTGATTGCGGTGGGAGCATTTATCAAAATCCCGGTTCCGGTCTGCCCGTTTACCCTGCAGTTCTTCTTCACCACCATGGCAGGAATCGTACTTGGCAGAAAAATTGGCGCCCTCAGTGTATTCATCTACACCTGCCTGGGTCTCCTGGGCCTGCCGATTTTTGCGGAAGGCGGCGGCATCTGGTACGTAATGAAACCGACCTTCGGATACATGATCGGCTTCATCCTTGGCGCATACATCACCGGCAAGCTCACAGAAAAAGCCGGCTGGAACGATCCAAAACACATCTTCCTGGCATCCTTTGCCGGCCTTCTGGCCGTATACGCCGCCGGAATGGTGTACTACTACGTAATCGGAAACTACGTGATCAATGCGCCAATCGGCATCTGGCCATTATTCCTGTACTGCTTCTTACTTGCAGTGCCGGGTGACCTGCTGCTCTGCGTATTATCCGCCTTCACAGCCAAACGCATTCAGAAAGCCTTAGGAGGAATGGCATAAATGAGCAAAATATCAGAATTAAAAGAAAAAGTCCTCGCCGGCGGCGAGATCACCCGTGAGGAAGCCCTCACCCTTATTGACGCACCCCTGGAAGAGCTCTGCGCAGCAGCCGACGAGATCCGAACCAAAATGAGCGGCAACGGATTCGACATCTGCACCATCATCAACGGAAAATGCGGAAAATGCTCCGAGGACTGTAAATACTGCGCCCAGAGCGCACACTACCACACAGCACTCACTGAGAGCTACCCGCTTCTCCCAACAGAAAAGATTCTGGAGGAAGCCAAATACAACGCAGAGCGCGGCGTGCTCCGTTACTCTATCGTGACCTCCGGCAAACGTCTCTCCCCAAAAGAAGTAGACCAGCTCTGCGAAAGCATCCGTGAGATCAGAAAACAGGTAAAAATAGAGATCTGCGTCTCCCTTGGCCTCCTTGGCGAGGAAGACTTCCGCAAACTCCACGAAGCCGGTGCCAGCAGAGTCCACTGCAACATGGAAAGCTCCGCCCGCTACTTCAAAGAAGTCTGCACCACCCATACCTACGAAGAAAAGATCGAGACCTTAAAAGCCGCAAAGAGAGCCGGCATGTCCATCTGCTCCGGCGGTATCATGGGCCTTGGCGAGAACTTCGAGGACAGAATCGATATGGGCCTCACCGTGAGGTCGTTGGGCGTAAAATCCATCCCGGTGAACTTCCTGAACCCGATCCCGGGTATACCATTTGAAAACAACAAACCACTGAACAACGAAGAAGCCAGAAGATGCGTAGCCATCTTCCGTTTCCTGATTCCGGACGGCTCTATCCGCCTTGCCGGCGGCCGCGGCCTTCTTGGCGACAAGGGCGAAGGCTGCTTCACCAGCGGCTCCAACGCAGCCATCTCCGGCGACATGCTGACCACAGCCGGAATCACCATTGAAACCGACATGAAACTACTTGAAAAACTGGGATACGAGGCGAGACTTTGCAATGACTAAATCAATCTTTATTACAGGGACAGGAACCGACGTGGGCAAAACCTACGTGACGGGACTCCTGGTGAAAAAGCTTCATGAAATGGGAAAAAAGACCGCTTACTACAAAGCAGCTATGAGCGGAAACGACCGTGATGAGAACGGAGAGCTGATCCCGGGCGATGCCATGTGGGTAAAAAATACATCCGGTATCCCGCAGGATCCAAAGACCATGTGCCCATACATCTACGAGACCGCAGTGTCCCCGCACCTTGCTTCCCGCCTGGAGGGAAACCCGGTGACCATGGAAAAAGTGGCCGAGGGCTACGAAGCACTGAAAAAGGATCATGACTACATCGTCATGGAAGGAAGCGGCGGAATCCTCTGCCCCATCTGCTTCGACGAAGCAAAGATCATGCTGGAGGACGTTATTCAGGAATTCAGCCTCCCATGCCTGATGATTGCAGACGCCGGCCTTGGAACCATCAACAGTGTGGTCCTCACCTACGAGTACATGAAACAGAAGGGCATCCCATGTAAAGGCATCATCTTCAACCACTACCACCCGGGCGATTTCTGCGAGGAAGATAACCGCGTGATGTGCGAATACATGACAGGCCTTAAGGTGCTGGCCTTCGTAAAAGACGGCGACCGTGACCTGCAGATCGATGAACAGACACTTTTGAATATTTTTGAATAAAGGCAGGTAAACACAATGATCTGGTACCCATATGTACAGATGAAAACCATGAAAGAGCCCTATAAGATCGTGGATGCGGAGGGTGTCTATTTATATACGGAGGATCAGAAACTCATAGATTCCGTCTCCTCCTGGTGGTGCATGATCCACGGCTACAAAAACCCGGAGATCACAGAGGCCATCAAGAACCAGGCAGATCAGTTTTCCCATGTCATGCTTGGCGGTCTCACCCACGAGCCGGTGCAGAAGCTGTCCGCAAAGCTTCGAGAGTTTCTCCCAGGCGATCTGGACTACTGTTTCTTCTCCGACTCCGGCAGCGTAGGCGTGGAAGTAGCCCTCAAAATGGCACTCCAGTACTACATCAACCGCGGGGAGTGGAACCGCACAAAGGTACTTTCCCTTACTCATGCTTATCATGGAGATACCTTCAAGGCCATGGAAGTGGGAGATGATGAAGATTATCATTTCATTCTGGAAGCTTACGGTGAGAAAAAGGATGTCTTCCACGTGGACACCAACATTCCTGCGCTTGAAGCGGCATTTAAGGCGCACGGCGCAGAGCTGAACGCTTTTATCGTAGAGCCACTCCTCCAGGGAGCCGGCGGCATGCGCATGTACGACATCTCTTATCTGCAGAGAGCCAGAGAATTATGTGACGAGTACGACGTGCTGCTGATTTTTGACGAGGTAGCCACCGGATTCGGACGCACAGGCAACCGCTTTGTTGCCGATCTTGTCCTGCCGGACATCCAGGTTCTTGGAAAAGCCCTGACTGCCGGCTACATCGGCCACGCCTGCACGGTTGCAAACCATAAAGTATACAATGGATTCTACAACGACGACCCGGACAAGGCCCTGATGCACGGCCCTACCTTCATGAGAAATGCACTGGCCTGCGCGGCGGCTCTCAAGGGAATTGAGATCTTTGAGCGCGAAAACTATATGGAAAAGATTAAAAAAATAGAGGAGATCTCCCGCCGGGAAATGGCAGGTTTCACTCATCCAAAGGTAAAAGAGGTTCGCATCATGGGCGGCTGCACCTGCGTGGAGGTTCTGGATCCAAAGGATCTGGAAGGCTTCCAGCAGTTCGCCTACGAAAGAGGCGTCTTCTCCAGACCTTTCCTCTCCTACATGTACTCCATGGTTCCGTACATCATCACAGAAGAGGAACTGGTACAGATCTTCGATACAATGAAAGCGTGGTTCAATAAATAAAAAAGAAACATTGGGACAGAGAACTGTTCCAATGTTTCTTTTTTATTAGTTTCTTTTTTATTAGTTTCTTGAGCATTTTTCTGCATCGATGGCGAGGACTACCATAAGAGCACTAAGGGCATCTTCCGGGTTCTTTACATCGATGATGTAGGTGTCTTTCCAGTGGAAGAGCTCTTTGCTGATGATGGCGATTGTATCGCCAGTGCGGTCCTGGATGGTGTAGTCCCATTCCAGTATGGTGCCGTCAATGTGCCAGCCATTGAAGTCTATGTTGTAGTGAGGGGTGAAGAAGGAAA
>JAGHUU010000170.1 GCA_018064695.1 Candidatus Blautia equi
GTAACGGTCGTTACTGTGTCCCTGTCAAAGCAGAGCACAAAGGCCAGGTGCAGGGTATGATCCACGACCAGTCCGCCACCGGTTCCACCATCTTTATTGAGCCTATGGCCATCGTAAAGCTGAACAACGAGATGCGCGAGCTGGAATTAAAAGAGCAGAAAGAGATCGAGGTCATCTTAGCCGACTTAAGCGAACAGATCGCCGTCTACCATGAGGTACTTGGAGAAAACTTAAGACTCATGGTTCAGCTGGACTTCATCTTTGCCAGAGCCGGCCTCGCCATGGATATGAACGCCAGCGAGCCGATCTTTAATACCGAAGGAAAAATCCTTCTCAAAAAAGCCCGCCATCCGCTGATTGATAAGATGAAGGCTGTCCCCATCGACATCCGTCTGGGCGACGACTTTGACCTTCTTGTGGTCACCGGTCCTAACACCGGCGGTAAGACCGTATCCTTAAAGACCGTTGGTCTTCTGACCCTCATGGGTCAGTCCGGCCTTCACATTCCTGCTAACGACCGTTCAGAGTTAGCAGTCTTCCACAAGGTCTTTGCCGATATCGGAGATGAGCAGAGTATTGAGCAGTCCCTCAGTACATTCTCCTCCCACATGACCAATGTAGTGTCATTTATTAAATACGCAAATAAGCATTCCCTGGTTCTCTTTGATGAGCTTGGCGCCGGTACCGACCCTACCGAGGGAGCTGCGCTGGCCATTGCCATCCTCTCCCACCTGCACGAGAAAGGCATCCGCACCATGGCCACCACCCATTACAGCGAGCTGAAGGTCTACGCTCTCTCCACCCCGGGTGTTGAGAACGCCTGCTGCGAGTTCGATGTGGAGACCCTCCGTCCTACCTACCGTCTTCTCATCGGTGTGCCGGGTAAGAGTAACGCCTTCGCCATCTCCTCCAAGCTGGGACTTCCAAACTTCATCATCAACCGTGCCAGGGAGCAGATCAGCGAGAAGGATGAGTCCTTTGAGGATGTACTCACCTCCCTCGAGAACAGCCGTGTCACCATTGAAAACGAGCGCGCTGAGATTGAGAAATACAAAGCTGAGATTCGTGAGATGAAGGAAAAGCTGGAATCCAAGCAGGAAAAGCTGGATGAGAGAAAAGACCGCATCCTCCGCGAAGCCAACGAGCAGGCCCGTGCTATCCTGCAGGAGACCAAGGAGTACGCCGACCAGACCATGAAGCTCTTCAACAAGTTCCAGAAGGATCACGTGGACACCGCAGCCATGGAGCGTGAGCGCCAGGCCATCCGTGACAGAATGAAGTCCACACAGAACGGACCTACTATCCAGCCTGCCCAGCGCAAACAGAAGAAAGAACTGACCGCCAAGGACCTGCATCTCGGTGATGCGGTTCAGGTCATCAGCATGAATATCAAAGGAACTGTAAACAGCCACCCGGATTCCAAGGGATTCCTCTTTGTACAGATGGGAATCATCCGCTCCAAGGTCCACATTTCCGATCTGGAGCTTATTGACGAACCGGAGATCACCACAAAGACCATCCAGCGAACCGGCACCGGAAAGATCCGCATGTCCAAGTCCTCCTCCATCTCCATGGAGATCAACCTTCTTGGAAAAACTGTGGATGAGGCCATTGCCGAGCTGGACAAATATCTGGACGACGCTTACATCGCTCACCTGAAATCCGTCCGGGTCGTACACGGAAAAGGTACCGGAGCCCTCCGTGCCGGCGTACATAATTATCTCCGCAGACAGAAGCACGTGGCTTCCTACCGTCTGGGCGAATTCGGTGAAGGTGACGCAGGTGTGACCATCGTTGAATTTAAGGAGTGATGCAGAAATGACGAACAAACAGAAGATCCTGATCGTGGACGATGACAATGCCATCGCCGAACTGATCTCACTCTATCTTATGAAGGAATGCTATGAAGTAAAGATCGTCAATGACGGCATTCAGGCCCTTCGTGAGTTCCGCCTGTTTCAGCCGGATCTGATTCTTCTGGATCTTATGCTCCCTGGCATGGACGGCTATCAGGTCTGCCGGGAGATCCGCCATTCCTCCGACGTCCCCATTATCATGCTCTCCGCAAAAGTGGAGACCTTCGACAAAGTACTGGGACTGGAGCTTGGCGCAGACGACTATATCAGCAAGCCATTTGATTCCAAGGAGCTGGTGGCACGCGTGCGGGCTGTCTTAAGAAGATATGCCGCTCATCCGGCACCTGCTGCCTCCAATGAAAAGTGCGTGACCTACCCTGATCTTGTGATCAACCTCACAAACTACTCCGTAACCTATATGGGTGAAAAAGTGGAAATGCCGCCAAAGGAACTGGAGCTCTTCTATTTCCTGGCAGCCTCACCAAACCAGGTATTTACAAGAGAGCAGCTTCTGGATCATATCTGGGGTTATGAGTACATTGGCGATACCCGAACCGTGGATGTCCACATCAAACGTCTCCGCGAGAAGATCAAGGATCACCCAAGCTGGAAGATCTCCACTGTGTGGGGAATCGGTTATAAGTTCGAGGTGAAATGATGATGAGGAAGCATCTCCTGATGGAATTTCTTCTGGTGTATATCTTCCTTGGCGTTCTTGGTTTTTTCACCGTCACAGGCCTTGGATCTTATCTCATAGAAAGCTATCTGGAAAATAACATTGCCCGTGACCTGAATCTGGAGGCGGACAGCCTGGCTGAAAACCAGCATCTTCTGGATGCCTTTAATAAAAGAGACTGGCCTCTTCTGGAGGAGGATCTCCGCACCCTGGCAAACTACGAGGATGCAACCATCTGGATCATAGACGAGAAGAACGAGATCGTGGTTTCCGTGCCGGATACGCCGCTTAAATCCATCTCCGACCGTTTTCATCCGCAGGACTGGATCAACGACGCCCATACCACCGGAACCTTTTTCGACAGCTTTTCCGACCAGCGACTCTCCGTGGTATCCCCGCTTGTTCTGGATGAAAAAGGCATCGACGCCTATGTGGTCATTCACTACCAGATGGAGCGGCTTCATATCAGGCGGGCCGGGGCACTTCTGATCACCCAGATCCTCTTTGTGGTTATGTACCTCTTCTCCTTTATTCTGGTGGCCTTCTATTACCTGCGTGTACACAGACCGCTGGAGAAGATCACCGAGGGTGCCCGCAATTATGCCAAGGGAAACCTCTCCTATCGCATCCCCGTCAATTCCTTTGACGAGATGGGCTATCTTGCCGGAACCCTGAATTACATGTCGGACATTCTGAATCAGAACGGGGAATACCAGAAGGAATTCGTATCCAATGTCTCCCATGATTTCCGCTCGCCGCTGACCTCCATTAAAGGTTATGTGAACGCCATCCTGGACGGCACCATTCCGCCTGAGTATCAGGAGAAATATCTGCATATCATCTCCTCCGAGACAGAGCGTCTGGAGAAGCTGACCAAAAGTCTTCTGGTCTTAAACGATCTGGATATCAAAAAGCGAACCCTTCAGAAGGCCCGCATGGATATCAATCGTGTCATCCGCGAAACCACCGCCGTATTTGAGGGCACATATAAGGAGAAGGACATCATAGTAGATGTGCGCCTTCCCGAACGCGAGACCATGGTCATGGCAGATGAACAGCAGATCAAACAGGTCTTATACAATCTTCTGGACAACGCCATCAAATTCAGCCCTTCCGGCAGCAGCATCACTATTGAAGTGAAAAAGAGGGGATCAAAAGTCTTTGTTTCTATTGAAGACCAGGGCTGCGGCATTCCAAAAGACAGCCTGCCTAAGATCTGGACCCGTTTTTATAAGACCGACACCTCCCGCGGCAAAGACCGCCACGGCACAGGTCTTGGCCTGTCCATTGTAAAAGAGATCATCAACGCCCACGACCAGCAGATCGACGTCATCAGCACCGAAGGCGTGGGAACAGAATTTATCTTTACACTTGAAAAAGCATAAAAAAGCATCGGCTTTTGCCGATGCTTTTTTACTTTCATACTTATCTCCATTCATGGGTTCTCAGATGGCCTTCCAGATTCATATTTGCAAAATGATTCTGGCGAAGCGCCTCGTAAAGAACGATGGCCACGGAATTGCTGAGGTTCAGGGAACGGATGTCGCCCACCATTGGGATGCGGATGCAGGTCTCCTGATTGTCGTACAGGATATCCTCCGGAATGCCGGCGCTCTCTTTTCCAAACATGATATAGCAGTCTTCCTCAAACTGCGCCTCCGTGTAGACCTTAGGAGCCTTGGTGGTGGCATAGTAGATCTTTGCCCCCGGGTTCTTCTCCATAAAGTCCTGGTAATCCATATACGTGGTCACATCCAGATCCTTCCAGTAGTCCATACCGGCGCGTCTCACGGCCTTCTCGCTTATGGAAAAGCCCAGAGGCTCAATGAGGTGGAGTCTGGTATTGGTAGCCACGCAGGTTCTACCGATATTGCCGGTGTTTGCCGGGATCTCCGGCTCCAGCAGAACAATATT
>JAGHUU010000067.1 GCA_018064695.1 Candidatus Blautia equi
AAGCCACTCTTTGATACTGTTGTACCATCCATGCTTTCCACTCTGCCTTCTGTAGTAATCGCAGTTGTAATCGTACTTGTACTTTCCGCTTCCATGTCCACCCTTTCTTCTCTGGTACTGACCTCCAGCTCCACCTTTACTCTGGACGTTATCAAGGTTAAGAAGAAAGACATGAGCGAAAAAGAGCAGGTTGCTACCATGAGAGCATTCATCGTATTCTTCATCTTTGTATCCGCAGTGATCGCAATCTTCAAGGATTCCCATCCACAGGTTACCTTCATTGCTCAGATGATGGGTGTTTCCTGGGGTGCTCTGGCAGGTTCCTTCCTGGCACCATATATGTACGCTCTGTACTGGAAAGGTGTTACAAAGATCTCCGCATGGGTATGCTTCGTATGGGGCTGCGCGATCGCGATCTTCCAGATGTATGTTACCCTTGGCGGTGTAGATACCTCCAGCTGGGGTCCTGTTCTTGGATACGTATTCAAATCCTCCATCAACTCCGGTGTAGTAGCAATGGTAGGCGGTCTGATCATCGTTCCGGTCATCTCCCTCCTTACTGCTAAACAGGATGCTAAGACCCTGGATAAGATGTTCTCCTGCTACGATAAGACCGTAGAGGTTAAAGCAAAATCCAGAATCGACTGATCGTAAATAAGTAATTTAAAAGAGCTGAAGCCATCCCGGTTTCAGCTCTTTTTTTGCCGCCGAATACAAGGGCAATCCAACCTCTTCCGGTTGACTTTAGCAGCGGGATATGCTATCCTTATCTTTAGTGTTTTAAAGCGTAAAAAACAGAAAAGAGGAAAAAATATCATGCCAGTTACAGATTTACTTGAGCGCAACCATAAGCTGTATGGAGATGAAGTAGCGCTGGTAGAATTAAACCCATCCATGCCGGAGACCAAAAAGACCAGCTGGAGAGAGTACAGCCTTGTACAGCAGACTTCATCCACCCCTTACAGAAGAGAGATCACCTGGAGCGTTTTTGATGAGAAGGCTAACCGTGTAGCCAACATGCTCATCAGCCGCGGTATTAAAAAAGGTGACCGCGTAGCCATCCTGATGTTCAACTGCCTGGAGTGGCTGCCTATTTATTTCGGTATTTTAAAGACAGGTGCCATTGCCGTACCGTTTAACTTCCGTTTTGATTCCGATGAGATCCAATACTGTGCAGATCTGGCTGAGATCCACATGCTGATCTTCGGACCTGAGTTCATCGGACGTATTGAGGCTATTGAGGAGAAGATCTCCAAAGGCCGTCTGCTCATCTATGTTGGTGAGAACTGCCCTACCTTTGCAGAGAGCTATCGTGATCTGGTAGCAGACTGCTCCAGCAAGCCTCCGCTTGTACGCCTTGAGGAAGAGGATGACGCAGCCATCTACTTCTCCTCCGGAACCACAGGATTCCCGAAAGCAATTCTTCACAATCATGAGAGCTTAACCCAGGCCGCTCAGATGGAGCAGAGACATCATCTGACCGATCGCAACGATACCTTCCTCTGCATTCCTCCGCTCTACCATACCGGTGCTAAATTCCACTGGATGGGAAGCCTTGTGGCAGGAAGCAAGGCAGTTCTTCTTAAGGGAACCTCCCCGGAGATCATTCTGGACGCCGTTTCCAAGGAGAAATGTACCATCGTATGGCTGCTTGTTCCGTGGGCACAGGATATCCTGAACGCCCTTGACCGCGGCGACCTTAAGATCGAAGACTATGAGCTGAGCCAGTGGAGACTGATGCACATCGGTGCACAGCCTGTACCGCCATCTCTTATCAAACACTGGAAAGAGTACTTCCCAAATCATCTCTATGATACCAACTACGGACTTTCCGAGTCCACCGGCCCTGGATGCGTGCACCTTGGAGTTGAGAACATCCACAAGGTTGGTGCTATCGGTGTTCCCGGATACCGCTGGAAATGCAAGATCGTGGATGAGAACCTGAACGAGGTACCACAGGGCGAGGTTGGAGAGCTTCTTGTTAAGGGACCTGGTGTCATGACCTGCTACTATAACGATCCAAAAGCTACCGCAGAGACCATCGTGGACGGATGGCTCCGCACCGGAGATATGGCTATGCTGGATGAGGATGGCTTCATCTTCCTGGTAGACCGTAAGAAAGACGTTATCGTATCCGGTGGAGAGAACATCTACCCGGTTCAGATCGAGAACTTCCTGGCAGGCTTTGACAAAGTTAACGACGTTGCCGTTATCGGTCTTCCTGACCCACGTCTCGGTGAGATCACAGGCGCTATCATCTCCATCAAACCTGGCATGACCTGCACAGAGGAGGAGATCGAGGAATTCTGCAAAGGCCTTCCAAGATACAAGAGACCTAAAAAGATCATCTTCGCCGATGTACCAAGAAATGCCACCGGTAAGATTGAAAAACCTGCTCTCCGTAAAAAATACGGTGCAGACCAGCTGGTTGCACAGCAGAACAGAGGCTGATCCTTACAGACTATACAGAAAGAGCCGCAATGCGCGGCTCTTTCTTTTATGTTGTATGGAATTGTATATAATGTTCAGAAAATACATACAATATA
>JAGHUU010000083.1 GCA_018064695.1 Candidatus Blautia equi
AGCCATTCAGCGTTGTTCTCTTAATGAAAACACCGTCATGGGATAATGTGTAGAAGAAGTATCCAATGACACCGCCGCCTGAAGCCAGCAGGATCAGAAGAATGATCAGCAGAATTTTCCATACTTTTGTTTTTTTCGTCATGCATTCACCTTTTTAACCTTCCAGAACATCAGCCAGTGAATTATCCTTCATAAAGGTATTCACATTATACAAAAAGAGCACGTCCGTGATGCCGTTAGAGGCGATCAGCTGGTTTAAATTGTCCATATAGTAACGTGGATCCACTATGGTGATGGATCGGTAATACGGCAGCAGGAACTGTACAAAACAGTTCGCATAGGAATCCTTGAGAATCAGCAGATTTCCGCCCTTATTCTGGGTCTGGATATCAATTCTGGCATGATTGCCGCCAAAGAATACCTCGTATTTATCCTTCTGCTCCAGTGCCTCACTGCTGTAGATGGAAGCGTTTTTCTTTTCACCAACGTAATCCACCAGATAATCCATATTTCCGTTGCGGGAAACATAGAGCTCAATGAAGTCTTTCTGGGCATGATAACCTACTTTGGAAGCGAGGGTTCCTACAAAACCTGCGGTGACAGGGTAGACATCAAACTCCTCCCCTGCCGCACCTGCGCCTATATATTTCTGCAGCTTCAGGTATGCATATTTTGCTCCAAGACTGGTCCAGTGATGGTCTGTCTTGTAATAGATCGGCTCATCCTTATGCTCTTTCAGTGCATCTGTGATATCCACAAATTCCAGAGAATCCTTAAGAGAAGTCTGTACTCTTAGGATATCCTGCGCCTGATTGCGCACAGGGGCGTGATTTGGCAGATACTGAGTACAAACTGTAGAAGCATTAGGTACCAGAGTCATTACCATATTGAGGTCCGGATTATTCTTTGCAAAAGCCTTGATGGCGGTAAGATTCTTATCCACATAGGCATCCACCGGCTTTTCAGGAACCTCAAAAAGATACCCTTTTTTGCCGATATATACACCGTTGGATTCCTTTTTGCCAAGAAGCTTATCTGTGAGGAATTTGATACGGATCCACTGATCTCTTAAGATAAACTGATCCGTAATATAATTCTCGGATTCCGTCATATATTTGCCGCTGACCAGATTCTCATAGGAATAGTGAGGCTTCTGGGCCAGCATGCGGTTCTCATTTTCGGAATAGGTACGATCCCTGTGAAGCAGGTTGCATACGTTCAGGAACAGAATGAATGCAAGGAGCAGGATCGTGGTTCCTTTATAAAGAAGATCATATCTTTTCTGAAGCATTCTTCTTTTTCGCGCGGCTCTGTCTTCCTGACCGGGCCGAGCAGAAGTTCTTCTTTCTCTATTTTCACTCATGTTTTATTCTCCCCTGTTGATCAGGAATTTATCAGAATCGGAAATACAGGAACGGATTGTAGGTTGCATTTACCAGATAAGCGGTGGAAAGGAACAGAATGATTCCGTATACGATCCACGCCTTGGCCTGGGAAGCGGTGCCTCTCTGGACGATCACGCGTTTAAAATAGTTCCATGGCAGCGGTGTACTTACAATAAAGCAGATGATGAGAAGAAGCACATTTGTCTGCAGATAGTACAGTGCAGCAGAATCCATAAATCCTGCACCGCCGATACCAACCATATTTCCCATAAAGGTGAAGGCTGAGCCAAGGGATGGGGAAAAGAACAGCACCCAGCCGAAAACAACAATGATAAATGTGATAATACGGTTCACAAAATCAGGCAGGATCTCCTGAATATTTTTGAAGAAGAATTTTTCAAATAACAGCAGAACTCCGTAATACAGTCCCCAGAACATAAAGTTCCATGCTGCGCCATGCCAGAAACCGGTGAGCATCCATACGAGCATGATATTTCTGACATGAAGTGCCGGAGAGACTCTGTTTCCGCCAAGAGGAATATACACATACTCCCTGAACCAGGTTCCAAGGGAAATATGCCATCTTCTCCAGAAATCGGTAACACTTACTGAGGTATATGGATAATCAAAGTTCTTTACAAAATCAAAGCCGAACATTTTTCCAAGGCCAATGGCCATATCGGAATAACCACTGAAATCAAAATAGATCTGCATGGTATAGGCGATGGCTCCAAGCCAGGCGGTAAGAACGGAACGGCTTCCCGGGTTCATAGCCGCTACGGCATCAAATAAAAGACCGATGTTGTTGGCTAAAAGTACTTTCTTGCCAAGTCCGCGGATAAACCAGGATGCGCCCTGACCGAATTTGCTTAAGGAAAGCACGCGCTCCTTCAGCTGGCGCTCAATATCCGCATAACGAACGATTGGTCCGGCAATCAGCTGCGGGAACATGGTTACATAGGCGCCAAAGGATACAAAGTTCTTCTGCACCGGTACATTTCCCCAGTAGACATCCACAATGTAGGAAAGCGTCTGGAAGGTGTAGAAGGAAATACCAATTGGAAGTGCCAGTGCCTTATATGGAATGTTTAAAGGCAGCAGGGCATTGATATTTTCGATCAGGAAACCATAGTATTTGAAGAATCCAAGAATTGCCAGATTCACTGCTACGGTAAACCAGAAGGCAAAATTCTTCTTTCCCTGTTCTCTCCTGCTTCTGTAGGAATCGATCTCAATACCGCTCAGGTAGTTGAAAACGATACTGAACAGCATGAGAAAAACATATACCGGTTCACCCCAGGCATAGAAGACAAGACTGGTAAGCAGAAGAATCAGATTCTTAAACATTCCGGGAACAATATAGTAAAGGATCAGTGTAACAGGGAGAAATACGAACAGGAAATAGATACTGCTGAATATCATAATGTCGCTCCTCCCTTATAAACCGTTCTTAAAGGCATTTCCGGCATCCGCTGCCTTCTCATGCACAATATAGAACACATAATTTCCATGGGACTGGAGAACAGCCTGATTGAGAAGCGCAGTCTGCTCCACGCCATAGCCTTCAAAGCTGTTCTTCTGGGAAGCGAGACGCTGCTCAATGGCCT
>JAGHUU010000290.1 GCA_018064695.1 Candidatus Blautia equi
CCACCGGTGATCTCGCCTGCTGCGAAGAGACCAGGGATGATGTTGCCCTCGGTATCAAGAACTTCTGTATTGGTGTCGATTGCAAGACCACCCATGGTGTGATGAACACCTGCGGTAACCTTTACTGCATAGTATGGAGCGTTGTTCAGAGGATTTGCAAAGCTGGTACGTCCAAACTCAGGATCCTCTTTGTTCTCAACATAACCGTTCCATTTGGTCATGGTATCTTCGAATGCTGCTGCATCTACGCCCATAGCCTCTGCAAGACCTGCATAGTCCTCGCCGGTTACGGTAAAGCCTTTGGTGATGTATCCCTGGATAACGCTGGAAGCGTCTGCCATAGCCTGGTCAACTACCAGCCAGCTGTAGCTGTCGGTCTGAGCGATCTCTGCTGCGGAAACAACGTCTCTGGTTCCTACCTCATCGATGAAACGAAGACCCTCTGCGTTTACAAGGATCGCACCGTCACCACGAAGACCCTCGGTGATAAGTGCTGCGGTGTTAGCCTCAACGGTAGGATGGATCTGGATCTGGTTCATATCTACGGTAGCTGCGCCGATAGCCTCTGCCACCAGGATACCTGCACCCTGAATACCAGGTGCGTTGGTGGTCATGAAGCCTTCCAGCTCAGGTTTCAGCTCGGAAACCATAGGAAGGTTTGCTCCGAAACCGCCGGTAGCAAGAATTACTGCGTCAGCATAAATGTGAAGGGTCTCTCCGTTCTCGCCGGAAGCAACGATACCTGCTACGCCGCCTTCCTCATCGGTAAGGATCTCCTCTGCTGTGGTGTTCAGCATCAGGGTGATGTTCTCACGGCTGTTCAGGTTCTCCTCCAGAATAGGAACTACATAAGCACCTACGGAAACTACTTTGCCCTCATCGTTCAGTGGACGATGGATACGTTTTACGGAAGCGCCGCCAAAGCTGGATACGCTGGTCATAGGAGCGCCGATGGACTCCAGCCAGTCGATAGCTTCTGCACTCTCCTCGCAGAGAACGTCTACCAGTTCAGGATCGTTGATACCTTTTCCACCGATCATGGTGTCAAGCTCCATGAGCTCTACGGAATCAAAATATCCTTCAGGCTCTGCCTGATATGCTTCCCACTGCTCCTGAACAGCTGCTGCAAGAGCGGTGATGGTCTCGTTGTCTGCATAGTTGTCGGCTGCTGCGGCAAGAGTTTTCTCAACGCCTGCTTCCTCGCCGAACTCGTTTGCATCCTGATATGCGGTATCTGCTGCGTTCAGACCACCGGTGGAACGAACGGAGTTTCCGCCTACCATGCCCTGGCTCTCAATGATGAGAACCTCTGCGCCTGCATCTGCTGCCTCGATAGCTGCAGTCATACCTGCGCCGCCGGCACCTACTACAAGGATCTGGGTATCGATCTCCTGTGGCTCATCGGAAACAGGTACTTCCATCTCATCATCCTCGCCGCACTCTACGATATCGAACTGTGTGGTGTCGATTCCTTCGCTCTCAAGTGCTGAACGAACAGCATCTTTGATGGCGTTGCTGGTAAGGGTAGCACCGGAGATGCCGTCTACCTGAAGGCTCTGTTTCTCAACGATTGCGCCCGGAAGAGCTTCGATCGCTTTGGAACCGATTCCCTCTGTCTCAGCCTGCTCGGTTACCTCTACAGAGATGATCTCGTAATCGGTAGCCACAACCTCTACGGTTACATCACCGTTCATGCCGGTTGCGCTTCCTGTGAGTACATACTCTTCTGCCTCTTCCAGAGCTTCTGCAAAAACGGTATTTCCTGCTGTCAGGCTCATCAGCATAGCAGCGGATAAGAGCAGGGACAGTGCTTTCATACGTTTTTTCATGTCGTTTTTCCTCCTTTTTTCACGTACTTTGTTTTTTGTTTCACCAGTAATTGTATTATAACGGGCGTTAAAAAGCAAACAGAAATGCATAGTAACAGTTCACACGGCACCTAATCACTTGCTGATTAGGTGACCGGAGAAAGTGATTCAGGAGTGAGCATAAAAAATGTCAGTTCCTTCTCAGCCTTTAAAGTTGACACTTTCCCCTAAATGTAGTATGATTTACTTAGCTTTTTTGTATAAAAATAACAATAAAAAACAGGAGGACGAAACAATGAAAAATCTTTCCAAAGTTTTAATGGGCGGTATGGTAGCTACCCTCATTGCTTCCACAACAGTTATGGCAGACACAGAAGTTAAGATCTGGGTTGCTGACGCTACCGTAGAGTTTACAAAAGAAAAAGCAGAGGCTTTCTTAGCTGAGAATTACCCGGACTACTCCGTTATGGTTGAGGCCGTTGGTGAGGGCGATGCAGCTCAGAACATGCTGACAGACGTTGAGGCCGGCGCTGATATCTACATCTTCGCACAGGATCAGATGTCCCGTCTGGTATCCGCAGGTGCTCTTGAGGAGGTTGCTCCTGACAACGTACCTGTTGTTACCGAGAGCAACGATGCAGGTTCCGTATCCGCAGCTATGGTTGGCGATGTAATGTACGCTTACCCTGTTACCTCTGACAACGGATACTTCTTATACTATGATAAGAGCGTTGTAACCGATCCTACTTCTCTTGAAGCTGTCCTTGCAGACTGCGAAGCAGCAGGCAAGAGCTTCTACATGGAGATCAACTCCGGCTGGTATCAGACCGCTTACTTCTTCGGCGCAGGCGCACAGCTTACCTATGATACCGACGATCAGGGTAACTTCACCGCATGCAACACCGGATATGCTTCCGAGCAGGGTCTTGTAGCTCTGAAAGAGATGATCGAGGTTGCTTCCTCTCCAGCATTCGTTAACGGATCTTCCGTAGGCTCCGCTACCAACATCGGCGCTATCGTTGATGGTACCTGGGATGCTACTTCCGCAAAAGAAGTACTTGGCGAGAACTACGCTTGTGCTAAGCTTCCATCCTTCACCGGTGCTGACGGCGCTACTTACCAGCTTTCCGGCTTCGGCGGATTCAAACTCCTTGGCGTAAAACCACAGGAAGACGAAGCAAAACTTGAGGTTTGCGATGCACTTGCAGCATACCTTTCCTCCGGAGAAGTTCAGGCAGCTCGTTATGATGCAGTTGCATGGGGACCATCCAACCTTGAGGCACAGAAATCCGAGGCAGTTCAGGCAGACGAGGCTCTTTCCGCACTTGCTGAGCAGCTTGCTTACACCATTCCACAGGGACAGTATCCTGGAGATTACTGGACACTTGCTACCGGTTTAGGTGATTCCATTATTGCCGGCGAACTTACTGCTGAGACTTCTGATGAAGATCTGATGGCAGCTTTACAGGAGTTCGAGAACACCTGTATCTCTTACGCAGAATAATCCATTTGGCGGCCGGTAGAACCTGTTTCTACCGGCCATTTTTTGTTACAGAAAAATGAAGGGAGATATAGAATGGAAAAAAAGACAAATCCTGTCGTATCCGGGGTGAAGTTTCTTGGAAATGACCTTCGGGAGATCGGCACCACTTTTAAAGAAGGCGACTGGAAGACCAGATTATCCTATCTCATCATGGGATTCGGCCCCCTCTCAAGAGGTCAGCTCGTAAAAGGACTCTCCTATCTTCTCATGGAGGTTCTGTTTTTTGTTTATATGGTATGCTTTGGATGGAAATATTTTTCAAAGTTCACCACACTCGGAACTGTTGAGACCACCAAGCAGCATCGTGTTACAGTGTACGGAGATAACAGTTTCCTGATTCTGCTCTTTGGTCTGCTCACCATCATCGCTGTTCTGGCACTGATCTTCCTCTGGAGACTGAACGTTGCTGAGAACAGAAAAGAGGAGCTGCTGCTGAAAAGCGGTAAGACCTTACCTTCCAATAAAAAAGTACTTGGTTCTCTTTTAGATGCAAACTTCGACAAAACACTTCTGGCACTGCCTGTTACCGGTGTTTTTGTATTCACAGTACTTCCAATCTTATTCATGATCTGCGTTGCATTTACAAACTACGACGCAAATCATCAGTCCCCTACCAACCTCTTTACCTGGGTGGGACTGGATAACTTTGCCAACCTGTTAAACTTTGGTTCCTCCGGCTTCGCGCTTACCTTCTTTAAGGTACTTGGCTGGACCCTCGTCTGGGCACTGTTTGCCACCTTCACCAGCTACTTCCTTGGCATGGCAGTGGCTATTCTGATCAACAAAAAGGGCATCCGCTTTAAAAAGCTCTGGAGAACCATTCTGGTTATGACCATTGCGGTTCCTCAGTTCGTATCCCTTCTTTATATCTCCAAGATGTTTGCAGCCGACGGTCTGGTAAACAGCTATCTGATGAAATGGGGATGGATTCGAACTGCAATTCCTTTCTGGACCGATGCAAACCTTGCCAGAGTTATGATCATCCTCATCAATATCTGGATCGGTATTCCGTATATGATGCTCATCGCCACCGGACTTCTCATGAACATTCCGGAGGATATGTATGAATCCGCACGTATTGACGGCGCAAGTCCGTTTGCCATGTTCCGTTACATTACACTGCCATATATGTTATTCGTAACCGGTCCGTTCCTGTTAACACAGTTCACCGGAAACCTGAATAACTTCAACGTCATCTACCTTCTGACACAGGGTAAACCACAGTCCATCGCCCTCTCCGACAATGCCGGACAGACCGACCTTCTGGTTACCTGGCTCTATAAGATGACCGTAAATGATACCAACTACAAGATGGCCGCTGTCATCGGTATTATGGTCTTCATTGTAACTGCTGTGATTTCCCTGGTGGTTTACGGTATGCTTCCATCAGTTAAGAGTGAGGAGGATTTCCAGTAATGAATAATAAAAGTGAAAATTTTGCTTCCATGAAAAGAAAGCAGAGAATCGGAAATGCCTTCTGTTATGCGCTTCTGGTCCTGATCAGTGTGATCTGGCTGTTCCCGTTTGTGGGACTCCTTCTTCAGAGCTTCCGTTCCTATGCTACTGAATACGGCGGTATGGTAAATTACCTGGTTCCAAAGAACTTCTCTCTGGACAACTACCGCTTCCTCTTTACCGGTGAGACCAACTTCCTTCGCTGGTATGGAAATACCGTTGTAATTGCTATCTTTGTTTCCATCGGACAGACCATCTTTGTTCTCTGTGTCAGCTATGCGCTTTCCAGAATGCGTTTCAAAGGCAGAGATTTCCTGATGCGCTTCTGGCTGATCCTTGGAATGTTCCCGGGATTCCTTACCCTGATCTGTCTCTACTTCCTTCTGAAACAGATGGGTCTCACCCAGGCAGGCGCTGTTCCTGGACTGATCCTGGTGGCAGTGGCAAGCTCCGGTATGGGATATTATGTATGTAAGGGTTACTTTGATACCCTTCCTATGGCACTTGATGAGGCAGCCCGCCTGGACGGTGCTTCCCGCGCTAGAATCTTCTTTGAGCTCACCATTCCTCTTGCCAAGCCAATTATCATCTACACCGCACTTGTTGCTTTCATGGCTCCATGGTGTGACTTTATTATGGCTTCCTACATCGCGTTTGGTCACGACAGCAGCTACAACGTAGCGGTGGCTATGCAGCGATGGGTATTCACCAACGACTATCAGGGCTATTTCACCCGCTTCTGTGCAGGCGGTGTACTGGTAGCAGTTCCGGTTACCTTACTGTTTATGTTCCTTCAGAAATATTATGTTGAGGGTGTTACCGGCGGAGCTGTTAAGGGATGAGAAAATTTTCTTTTGCCATCCTGTTCAGCCTGCTCTGCTGCTGCCTCACCGCAAGGTTCAGCTTTGCGGACACTCCGGATGATCTGTACCGGAATTATTATGAGATCTTTGTATATTCCTACTATGATACCGACGGGGATGGAATCGGCGACCTGAAAGGTGTGGAAGAGAAACTGGATTATATTGCAGATATGGGATTTACCGGCATCTGGCTGATGCCGGTGATGCCATCTCCTAGCTATCATAAATATGATGTCACGGATTATCAGGATATTGATCCGCAGTACGGTTCCCTTGCAGATTTTCAGAGTCTCACCGATGCCTGCCATGAAAGAGGCATCCGCCTGATCATCGATCTTGTTATGAATCATTCCTCTTCCGAACACCCGTGGTTCCTGGAGGCCTGTGATTACCTCAGATCTTTAGCAGATGGGAAAGAACCGGATGCGGCACAGTGTCCGTATGTCGCATATTATCATTTTTCCAAAGAGACCGTCAGTGATGCATGGCACCCGGTGGACGGAACCGAATGGTTCTACGAAGGGTCTTTTGGCCCCCACATGCCGGATCTGAACCTTGGATGTGAGGATCTGAAAAAAGAGATTGAAAAGATCGCTTCTTTCTGGATAGAAAAGGGTGTGGACGGCTTCCGCATTGATGCGGCTCTGCATTTTGAGGAGAGCTCCACGGATTTCAATGTGGAAACCCTGAACTGGCTGTACAGCTATTGCCTGCAGGAAGATCCTGATTTCTATATGGTGTCAGAGGTCTGGGACGGCGAGCAGATCATTGCAGGATATTATGCAAGTCAGACCCCAAGCATGTTTGATTTTCCGTTATCCGGCGCAGAAGGGGCACTCTGTAAGGCAGCCCGGGGTGACGGAAGCGTCAGCAAGCTGGTGAAGACCATGCAGAGACTGGAAGAATTATATGGCGGAGTTTATCCCGCATTTATCGATGCCCCGTTCCTCACCAACCACGACCAGCCGCGTATTGCCAATGCGCTCTCCGGAGATCCGGATGCGCTGAAGATAGCCGGCGGACTGCTGCTCATGATGGGTGGAAATCCGTTTGTATATTATGGGGAAGAGATTGGAATGAAAAGCGATGGGAAGGAAGATGAAAACAAACGCCTTCCTATGAACTGGTCTTCCGATCCGGAGGCGAAAGGCATCACCGCAGGTCCTCCAAATTGCAATAAGGACTATGAGCAGAAGCTTCCATCACAGGAAGAACAGCTGGAGGATCCGGATTCAGTTCTGCATTATTATAAGCGTGCTCTGGAGCTCAGAAACAGGGTTCCGGAAATTGCCCGTGGAAAAACAGAGGTGGTGGAAGACCTCTGTGACAGAACACAGGCTGTCATTATTAAAAACCGGAACGACAGCTATATCGGCATCGTCTATAACACAGGGGATGAGGCTGTTCAGATTGATGTGAACGGAACCGACCTGATCTATGGTCAGCTGGAAGGCGCCCTCACCCTGCATCCGGATGAACAGATCCTTTATGAAAACGGGATTCTGGAGATGCCGGCCCGCTCCATCGCTGTTGT
>JAGHUU010000253.1 GCA_018064695.1 Candidatus Blautia equi
GCTAATGCAGAAGCCGAAGCTCCTGCAGAGGATGAAGCAGAGACAGCTGAAGCTCCTGATGCGCAGGCAGCTGCAGAAGAAGCTGAAACCGCTGAAGAGGAAGATCCGGCTGACAACTTCTATGCTGAGGCAGCTACCGAAGCCCCTGTAGAAAAAGCTTCCGTAAGCTCCATCTCCACCCCGACCCTCTTTGGTGCCGGTCTTGGCGGTATTTCCCTTCTTGGAATTCTTGCCATTTTCAAAAAACGTAAATCTTAATAAATAATAAAAGCGAGTCATTTTCATGACTCGCTTTTTTATGTTTCTGATACTTAAAAGCCTCTGATCTCCTCATCTTCCGCTCCGGTCTTGTCGATGGAACGGATGCGCAGATAATAACTGAAATTCTCGTTTACCTTTACACATACACGGTCTCCCACTTTGTGGCCCTTTAAGGCTGTTCCGATGGGGGATTCAATGCTGACGCGGTTTTCCAGGGAGTTTCCTCTTATGGAGGTTACCAGCTTGTATTTTTCAATCTCGCCGTCCTCCTCAAATTCTACCTCCACCACGTCGTTCATGCCTACCTCGCCGTCTGCGGAGGTGTCCTCCACAACTATGGCTGTTTTCAGCATGCGCTCCAGATAACGAATTCTGCTCTCGTTCTGGTTCTTATATCGTTTAGCCGCATAGTACTCAAAGTTTTCACTGAGATCGCCCTGGGCTCTGGCTTCTTTTACTGCCTCGATGGCTTCTTTTCGGATCACCAGCTTTCTGTGTTCGATCTCCTGTTCAATTTTCTCCACATCTCTGGATGTCAGTTTCTCTCCCAAATCTTACACCTGCTCCTTCACTCTTTCATTGAGATAAGACTCCATCTGATTTTTGGGAACATCCAGGAGCATGGATAACTCTGAATACAGGTTGTCCTCTGCGATCTTCAGGTAACGTTCATCTGTGGCAGTTACCTTTTTTCCTCTGGAGCTCCGCTCAAGCTTTCTGAAATAGATGGTCTTAATGATTCGTACCATTTCCCTGCTCTCGCAGCTCTTGATACATTCTTTATATTTTTCCTCACGGAGCTTGTCGTTGGATATGGATAAGGCCTCGATCTCCGGGATCTCCCGGATCAGCTGTTCCGCTTCATCCCTGGTCATCATTCTCCTGATCACCAGGCGGCCGTTTTCCACCGGTGCGAATATTCTGCCTTCTGTCTTTCCGTCCGGACGAAGGACGTAATATAAGCGATCCTTCGGTACTCCGTCCATCTCCATGGTAGTAATATCCATCACCTGACAAATTCCGCTTTGTCCATAAACCACATAATCTCCTGCCACAAACATTACGTTCCTCATCCTTTCTTTTACAGTTTATAGTATCCATTTCATCACAAATTCCGGCTAATCACCCATATTATCTATAGTGTAACACTATTCGTGATGTTCTGCAAAAGTTTTCTGAATATTTCGTATTATTTGTGAAAATTGATCAATTACAGTTCTTTTTTTCCCAGCCGCACATCCTCCATGAATCTGGCCATCTCAGGGGAGACCTGATCGATGAGGAAGTTTCTGGTGCTCTGTTTTCCCTCCGTCCACTCCTGGCGGATCTGGGTGCTGGCACGGTCAAGCTCCTCCTTAAGATCCGAGGCGGTCATTCTGACTGCGCCCTGTCCCATGATGATGATCTGCTCCAGACCATCCGAGGTGGCTACCGTTACCAGATTCTGCCCGCTGAGCTTGTGGGCCGTCTTTTCAATAAACTGGTCTGCGGTCTCTGCTTCTTTCGTAAAGACCACATCAATGTTGTGATACTTCATGATCTCTTCCCGGTGTCCCTGCACGCGGTAGGCATCAAACACCAGAATGAGATGACATTTTTTGAAGCCCTGATAGTTGCTCATCTGCTCCATGAGCTGATCCCTGGCTGCGTCGATGCTGACTTTGGAGAGCTCACGCAGATCGTCCCAGGAAAAGATGATATTATAGCCGTCCACCAGCAGGTACTCGTCCTGAATTTTCTTTGGTGCACGGTGTCTTGTATATTCGGATGGTGCGTGGACCACCCTCTTCTGGAATGCCGCGCGCTCTTTTTTTATGGCACCGAAGGTCCGCTCAAAGATAGCCTTCAGTTCTTCCTCCTCCGCATAGCTTCCGCTGTAGGAGTGCTTGCCGTTAGGAGTTTTTGGTGCAGGCGGAAGTTCCACCGGCGGCAGTTCCCAGTATTCCTCCTCCGGGACCACGCCTCCCTCCATGTGAGCATAGGCATCCACCTGATACCAGGGAACCAGAAAACCGGCGCCGTGGGCACAGAATACGGAGGAAGTAGGATTCTCCATATCGCGCTCGGAGTCGTAGCCAATGGCCTTCACTACCTCATCCTGATCGTCACATGGGGCATAGCCCTTCAGGCTGCAGAAAAGTCTGCCCTCACCTCTGGAATAAGAGATGACCTGACTCTGGTAGTCCCTCATGCCGGAGACCGGTGCGGTTCCGGTGAGGATCGCCATATCGCCCTCCTGCTCCGGGGAACCGAAGGTGCCCTTCATTTTCTGGATATCTGTCATGGCACGGCCGATCACATCCGCCGGTACCTCCAGACGAAATTCATAGTATGGTTCCAGCAGAATGCTCCTGGCTTTCTTAAGTCCCTGACGGACTGCACGGTAGGTGGCCTGGCGGAAATCGCCGCCCTCTGTGTGCTTCAGATGGGCTTTTCCGGTCACCAGGGTGATCTGGATATCGGTGATAGGGGAACCTGTCAGAACGCCCAGATGTTCCTTCTCCTCCAGATGGGTGAAGATCAGGCGCTGCCAGTTGCGGCTGAGTACATCCTCGCTGCAGGCGGTGAAAAGCTGAATACCGCTGCCGCGCTCGCCCGGCTCCAGCAGAAGATGAACCTCTGCATAGTGACGCAGGGGCTCATAATGTCCCACGCCCTCCATAGGCTCCGCAATGGTTTCTTTATATACAATATTCCCGTTTCCGAAATCCACAGCCACCTTGAAGCGGTCCCAGATGAGACTTTTTAAGATCTCTGTCTGCACCTCTCCCATGAGCTGCGCGTGGATCTCTCCCAGCTGCTCATCCCATACAATGTGCAGCTGCGGCTCTTCCTCCTCCAGCTGGCGGAGTTTTCTCAGCATCACATGTACATCGCAGTCGGAAGGAAGGATGATCTGATAATTCAGTACCGGCTCCAGCACAGGCACTTCGGAATCAGGTTCCGCGCCAAGGCCTTCTCCCGGGTAGGTTCTGGTAAGGCCTGTGACGGCACAGATGGAGCCCGCCGCAGCCTCAGTAATCGGTTCAAAACGCGCGCCGGAATAGACGCGCATCTGGTCCACCTTCTCCTCCCAGCTTCCGTCCTCGTTTTCCTCAGTATAAGGATTTCTGCTGCCGCTCTTATCATCGGATAAGATGGTTTTGACCTTCAGGCTTCCGCCTGTGATCTTCATATAAGTCAGACGATTTCCCTGATCGTCTCTGGCGATCTTAAATACCTTGGCACCGAATTCCTCCGGATAGTACTGTTCTTTTGTATATCTGCCAAGCCCGCGAAGGAAGTCCTCCACTCCTGTGAGCTTTAAGGCTGAGCCAAAATAGCAGGGATAGAGCTCCCGGCTTTCTATAAGATCGGCAGCGGCATCCTCCCTGAGTTCGCCGCTCTCCAGATATTCCTCCAGCAGGTCCTCATGGCACACTGCCACGTTTTCCTTCCACTCTTCCTCCGGAACGTCCGCGGAAAAATCTACGCAGTTGCCGCTTAAGCGTTTTTTCAGTTCGGCCATCAGGGCATCCCTGTCTGTGCCGTCCTGGTCCATTTTGTTGATGAAAAGGAAGACCGGAACCTGGTAGCGTTCCAGAAGGCGCCATAATGTCATGGTGTGGCTCTGCACGCCGTCCATGCCGTTGATCACAAGAATGGCATAGTCCAGAACCTGCAGGGTTCTTTCCATCTCCGCGGAAAAATCCACATGCCCCGGGGTATCCAGAAGGGTGATCTCCATATCGTCTGTGGAGAGCTGTGCCTGTTTGGAAAAGATGGTAATGCCGCGGGCCTTCTCCAGCTCATAGTTGTCCAGGAAAGCATCCTTATGGTCCACTCTTCCCAGTTTTCGGATCCGTCCGCATAGATACAGAAGACTCTCGGAGAGAGTGGTCTTGCCGGCATCTACGTGGGCCAGGATTCCAATAATCAGTTTTTTCATGTATCTGTATTTCTCCTTGCGACACCTGTCAGGAAAGATCAGGTATCAAATTCAACTGTACTCAGGATCTCCTTCACCTTTTCAAGTCCCGGTCCAAGCTCCTCCATGGTTCTGTCGTAGGAAGCCTGGGCTTCATTCTTAATGCCGGATAAACCGGTATTTTTTTCCAGATTTTCCACATCATCCAGAGGGAGGATGTAGTAGAGATTATTGCCCTCATGACGCTGGCAGTATACCCAGGTAGGGGTCAGGTTCACATCCCTTAAGAGTACTTTGGCGTCGCGGTTTCGGTGAATGGTCAGGGTTACAATGACGCCGTCCTCGGTATGGCCCTCCGGCATCTCCTCAATAAGGTCTTTTCTCTGGTTGCAGAAGGCATTTCCAACGGAATAGATGCAGAACATTCTGTGACCTTCGTCGGTCTCCAGCATATCGATCGGCTGTTCACAGTGCGGGTGACCGCCTATGATGGCATCCACGCCCATCTCGCAGAGCTTCTTTGCTATATTTCTCTGCTCCTGGGATTCCTTCAGCTGGTATTCCGTGCCCCAGTGGAGGTTCACGATCAGGAACTGGGCTCCGTCTGCCCTCATCTGATTCAGGTTTTCTTCCAGCTCTTTATAGAACTTATCCAGTTTTTTGTAGTTAAAGGTATTGATAAGGGGAACATCCTCTTTTCTTAGAACGCTGGCATTTAATTCCACGTCGTTTGGATCCCCGTTATTTTCGTTTGGTTCATATACATAGTTGATATAGCCAACCTTAATGTCATTGATCTCCTCAATGTGGTATGGCTTCTCGTTTGTGTTCATACGAACGCCGCCGTAGAGCAGTCCTCTTTTGTTGAAGACATCCATGGTTCTTCGGAAGCCCTCTGACATGCCGTCATAGAGGTGATTGGATGCCAGGTTCTGAAGGTCTATGCCGCTGTCCGCAATATTCTGCACCAGGATATCCGGTGTCTGGAAGCTTGGGTATCCGGAGTAGTCTCCGCCGGTAAGGGAACCCTCAAACTCGGAGGTCATAAAATCCGGTTTGGAATAGGCAGATTTGATAAATTTAAAGCAGTCAGAGAAATCATACTGATCCTGACCACGGGAATAGCGCTCGGAATTGAGAATCGGTCCGTGTAGGATAAAGGATCCGGTGGCGCCCACCGTGATCTCCTTTGGACCATATTTGCGCTCAAATTCTGCGGCTTCCTCTGCCTTCTTCTCATGATAGCTGTCCACTGCGTGGTTTACTTTTCGAACCACTGCGCGAACGCCAAGAAAAACGCCTGTCCCCAGAGTGAGGAGGATCAGCAGCATGATTCCGCCCCTCAGCATAAGCTTTCTTCTATATTTTCTGTATTTTGCAGAATTCCTCTTTAACAGCGCCTGTTTTCTGTGCGCTGCGCTTCTCATGTTTTTCTTCTTCATCTTTCCTGTCCCTGTTCCCGAAAAACGTCCCTTTCCAGACTATTGGCATAACATTTTTATTATAACACAAAATCCATGGGCTGATGTTTTATTTTTCATAAGCCAGCCTTGGATCGTTGTCCTCCACCACATAAATGATGCCCCTCTGCTCAAAGCCGAGTTTTTTCAGAAGTCCCTGCATCACCACATTGTCGCCGTGGGTATCGATCTTCAGGTGTCCGCACTGGTCAAAGGCCCAGTTCAGGCAGAAAGCGCCGATCCCCTTTTCAGATCCGTCTGTGGCAATGCGGTGCACTACGCCGTAAAGCGGATTCTCGTCCCTCCAGCTTCCGCTGGCCATCTCCCGGTAGGTAGGTTCGATATCATCGCCGTAATCATAGAAAAATACCGCTATGACCTGATCTGCATCGTTCACGCACACATGGCTCTTTCCGTTTTTGATGTCCTCGTGGATGAGGGCCTCCGGCGGCCAGCAGGTAGGGCCCCACTGATTCGGATTTCCGTGGGCTGCCATAAAGCTGCGGGCGTGGGCATAGATCTCCATGACACGGGTAAAGTCGGCTTCTGTTGTTTTTCTGATCTTCATTTTCTATAACCTCTTTTATTTCTATATTACAATTACATCATTTTTTGCCGGTAGATAATGTGGAGAGCATAGCTACTGCAAGGATCACAATGCCTCCTATGATCTCGCGGATAGATGGCATCTCCCGCAATAAAATGCCGGCGAAGAGAATGCCGTATACGGTCTCCATGCCAGCCACGATTCCCACGGTCTGGGCAGAGATGCTCTTCTGTGCTGTGACAAAAAGGGAAAATGCCAGGGCTGTGCAGATCACACCTATGGCTGCGATTCCAAGAAGATCGCCGGTCTGAAAGCTCTCTTTTCTGATAAGAACAAAGGGCAAGAGCAGTAAAGCTGCTGTGCTCTGTTCCCGGAAGCTCACCCACATGCCGCTGTAGGATGCCGCCAGAGTGCGGTTGCAGAGGGTAAGCAGCGCATACGTAAGGCTGCAGATCATTCCCCACAGGATTCCCATGGTGGTTCCGTTTGCGAGGGAGAACTCAGGAATCGTGATAAATACCCCCAGAAGCAGTCCCATGGATAACAGGATGTTTCGCCCGGATATGGGTTCTTTATAGAGCAGCGGTTCCAGAAATAATAGAAACAGCGGGAAGGTGGAAAAAGTGATGGTTCCTATAGCCACCGATGCCACCTGCACGGACTGGAAGAAGGTGGTCCAGTGTACTGCCAGGAGTGCGCCCGCCAGAAGCGTCAGCATCAGGTCTCTCCTGCTCTTTGCCCGCAGGCTCTCTTTTTTGATTTTCAGAAGCAAAAAGAGGATCGCGGATGAGCAGATCACCCTTCCGCCGGCCAGTGTGATGGCAGATACCTGTACCGCCCTGCTGATCACCCCGCTGAAACCAAACATCATAACAGCCAGATGAAGCAGGAACAGATGTCCCCTGTTTTGCAGTTTCTCATTTCCCATGTTTCTATCCTCAGTATTTCCAGACAAATTTCTCTTTATTATATCAAAAGACTTCTGTTTACGCAAACAGGCTGTGATGCATGGATGGCATCTGGGGGAGCAGCCAAACCACAGCAGCGGCAAACAGCATACGAAAATAATTTAGTCCAAAGTAGCACCTATTTATCCAAATAATTGTATAGTTTATGTAAAATTCCTTGAAAAACAGCTTTCAATTTTTGTATAATATGAATATGTTTTGAGATGAGTCTCCATGATCGTGCAAACATAAAAAACATAAACCTTTTTAAGGAGAAAAAAACAATGGCAAAAAAAATCAGACGAATCGGTGTTCTCACCTCCGGTGGTGATGCACCTGGCATGAACGCTGCTGTTCGTGCAGTAGTTCGTACCTGCATGTATCTGGGAATCGAGTGTATCGGTATCAAACGTGGATGGAATGGTCTGATCCACGGTGATTTCTCCCTGATGACCGGAAAAGACGTCGCACATATCATCAACCGCGGCGGTACCATCCTCTACACAGCAAGAAGTGAAGAATTCCGTACACCGGAAGGCCGTGCAAAAGCATATCAGACCTGCCAGATGCTTGGTCTGGACGGCATTGTAGCAATCGGCGGAGACGGAACCTTTGCCGGCTGCCGTGCATTCTCCAGAGAGTATCCAATCTCTGTAGTCGGAATCCCTGGAACCATCGATAATGATATCGGATGCTCCTACTATTCCCTTGGCTACGACACCGCAGCAAACACCGCTATTGAAGCGATCGATAAAGTCCGCGACACCATGCAGTCCCACGAGAGATGCTCCGTCATCGAGGTTATGGGACACCGTGCAGGTAACCTGGCTCAGTACGTTGGCATCGCTACCGGCGCTACCGCTGTTCTGGTTCCTGAAAAACCATGGGATTTTGAAAAAGATGTTGCCAGCAAGCTTCGTGATGCCCGCGTGGCAGGCCGTACCCATTTCATGATCATCGTGGCAGAGGGTGCCAAGATGAAACAGGATGGCAGCATGGATAACGATGTAGTAGGAAACGGCGGCGCAGCTAACCAGGTTGCAGCCATGATCAAAGAGCGCGTTGGTCTTGATCCACGTGTTACCATTCTTGGTCACACCCAGCGTGGTGGTGCTCCAAATGCCCGCGACCGTGTAAACGCATCCCGTATGGGTTACTACGCAGTGAAACTTCTTGCAAGCGGCGCTAACAACCGTATCGTTCGTACCTGGGATGGCCGCGTATGCGACATCGATATGGAAGAAGGCCTGAAGATGAAGAACGTACTCTCCCTTGAGGAGCAGAACGTACTGGAAGCTATGACCGGTTCCTACATCTCCAAAGGACCTACCAGAGCAGACGAAGAGGCTGAACTGCTGAAAGAAAAACTGAGAAAAGAGATCGAGGATGAGCTCCGAGTAGAGCTCCGTGCTGAGATCGAGGCTCAGGTAAGAGCTGAGATGAAAGCCTG
>JAGHUU010000162.1 GCA_018064695.1 Candidatus Blautia equi
TGCTGTTATTCATAATCATTTCTGCATAACAGTTCACTGTGCAGTTACATTCCAATCTTTCGAATAACAGTCAATGCTGCTGTTATTCATAATCATTTCTGCATGCCGGATAACTGTGCAGTTACTTTCTCCATCATGTCTTTGTAGTTCTGGAGTTTTTCCTTCTCCGCATCAACCTTAGCCTGAGGAGCCTTGTTGATGAAGTTTGGATTATTCAGCATGCCTTCGCCGCGGGCGATCTCTTTTTTCAGACGCTCCTGCTCTTTGGTAAGGCGCTCGATCTCCTTCTCGCGGTCTACCAGATCCTCAAGCGGCAGGTAAACTACTGCGTTGGAAACTACGATAGAAACAGCGTCCTCGCCAGTGCCGGCTTTGTCGGACTGGATGTGGATCTCTTTACCGAATGCCAGGTTGATGAAGGCTTTGCTGGTCTCCTCGTACATAGCGCATGCATCGGCGTCGTTTCCTACAATGTAAAGGCTGGTTTTTCTGTTCTGTGGAACATTCATGGCAGTTCTGGTGTTACGGATGCCGCGGACTACCTCCTGCATGCTGCTTACAGCAAGCTCTGCCTCAGGGAAGCTGAACTCGTCTTTGTAAACCGGCCAGTCGGAGATCATGATGGATGCCTCCTCAGGAAGAAGGGTGCAGTAGATCTCCTCAGTTACGAATGGCATGAATGGGTGAAGGAGCTTCAGGCCCTCGGTGAGAACGGTGCGAAGGGTCCAGAGTGCCTCTGCTGCTGCAGATGGGTTCTCCTCCGCTTTCCAGAGACGGGTCTTTGCAAGCTCAATGTACCAGTCGCAGAGCTCATCCCACAGGAAGTCGAATACCTTCTGAACTGCAATTCCGAGCTCGTATTTTTCCATGTTCTCGGTTACTTCGCGAACTACGGTATTCAGTCTGGAGAGGATCCATTTGTCCTCAGCGCAAAGTGCGGTGAGGTCAGCAGGCTCGGATACCTCTTTGCCCTCCAGGTTCATCATGATGAAACGGGAAGCGTTCCAGATCTTGTTTGCAAAGTTACGGCTTGCCTCTACTCTCTCCCAGTAGAAACGCATGTCGTTTCCAGGAGCGTTTCCGGTCATGAGGGTGAGACGGAGGGCGTCAGCGCCGTATTTATCAATAACCTCAAGTGGGTCGATACCGTTGTTGAGGGACTTACTCATCTTTCTTCCCAGGGAGTCACGAACCAGACCGTGGATCAGTACGTGATGGAATGGGGATTTGCCGGTCTGCTCCAGTGCGGAGAAGGCCATACGGATTACCCAGAAGAAAATGATGTCGTAGCCGGTTACCAGGACGTCGGTTGGGTAGAAGTAGTTCATCTCTGCGGTGTTCTCCGGCCAGCCAAGAGTGGAGAATGGCCACAGCGCGGAGGAGAACCAGGTATCCAGGGAATCCTCATCCTGTGTAAAGTGGGTGCAGCCGCACTTAGGACAAACTGCAGGTGCGCCGCCGCGGTTTACTACGGTCTCGCCGCACTCGTCGCAGTAATATGCAGGGATTCTGTGTCCCCACCAGAGCTGTCTGGAGATACACCAGTCGCGCATGTTATCCAGCCAGTGGAGGTAGGTTTTGTCAAAGCTCTCAGGTACGAATACCAGCTCGCCTTTGTTGTAGGACTCGATAGTAGCTTTAGCCATGTCGCCCATTTTTACGAACCACTGTGGTTTGATCATTGGCTCAACGGTGGTCTTGCAGCGGTCGTGTGTTCCTACTGCGTGGCTGTGTGGTTTTACCTGAACCAGAAGGCCAAGGGCATCCAGGTCAGCAACCATAGCTTTTCTTGCCTCATAACGGTCCATGCCAGCGTATTTGCCGCCGAGCTCGTTGATGGTAGCGTCGTCGTTCATGATGTTGATCTCAGGAAGGTTGTGACGTTTTCCTACCTCAAAGTCGTTAGGGTCGTGAGCTGGGGTGATCTTTACGCAGCCGGTTCCGAATTCTTTATCTACGTACTCATCGGCGATAACAGGGATCTCTCTGTCGGTGAGTGGGAGCTTCAGCATTTTGCCTACCAGGTCGGTGTAGCGCTCATCGCTTGGGTTTACTGCTACTGCGGTATCGCCAAGGAGGGTCTCCGGACGGGTGGTGGCGATCTCTACAAAGCGGCCTTCCTCGCCAACTACCGGGTAGTTGATGTGCCAGAAGAAGCCGTCCTGATCCTCGTGCTCTACCTCGGCATCGGAAAGGGAGGTCTGGCATTTTGGACACCAGTTGATGATACGGCTGCCTTTGTAGATCCAGTTTTTCTCGTAAAGGCGAACGAATACTTCTTCTACGGCTTTGGAGCAGCCCTCGTCCATGGTGAAGCGCTCGCGCTCCCAGTCTGCGGAAGAACCGAGTTTTTTCAGCTGATTTACGATACGGCTGCCATACTCTTCTTTCCATTTCCATGCATGTTTCAGGAACTCCTCACGACCGATCTCGTGCTTGTCGATTCCCTGGTCTTTCAGCATGTTTGTTACCTTTACTTCGGTAGCAATTGCAGCGTGGTCAGTTCCAGGCTGCCAAAGTGCCTCATAACCCTGCATTCTCTTAAAACGAATAAGAATATCCTGCATGGTGTTATCCAGCGCATGTCCCATATGCAGCTGACCGGTTACGTTCGGCGGCGGCATAACAATGGTGAATGGTTTTTTGTCAGGATTTACTTTAGCATGGAAATATCCATTGTCCATCCATTTCTGATAAAGTCTTTCTTCGATCCCTTTTGGATCATAAGTCTTTGCAAGTTCTTTGCTCATCTCTCAATCTACCTCCTAAATTGAAACATCTCGTACAGGGATCAGTCACCCCGATCACTGTGGATACCCGTGTTGGGGCTGCTGACTGCATATTTGCTATCCCTGAAATTTAAAAACGAGGAGGGGGTGGGGCACCCTGAAGGGGTGCTCCCTTTGTCCCGATCTCGTCTATTTGTGTGCAGGTAATAAAAAACCCTCCACACAGGTTTAATTGTGTGAAGGGCGAATAACCGCGGTACCACCTTCATTATATGGAAGGAATTCCATATATCTCTTTGATCCTTAACGCGGATGTACGGGAATGCTTACTATATTTCCTGGATGAAATGTTCGGCACTCCGGCTCCAAAGCTACCTTCGACTGTCGCTTTTCTTAGGACACCTCTCAGCCGGTGAATGTCCCTCTCTGGCAGCGCCAACAGCCTACTCCTCTTTTTCTCAGCCTTTGTATGGATAATAATATAAGAGTATTTCGTGATATTGTCAACCCCTGAATTGGGTTAGCGGATCAGTCGGAAATGGAAGCTGCGCTGCTGCATCCGATACGGTCGCAGCCGAGCTCCAGGTATGCCTCCATGGCCTCCTTGGTACGAATGCCGCCGGCTGCTTTCATCTTCACATCCGGGCCGATGTGCTCTTTGAAGAGTTTGATGTCTTCCAGGGTAGCACCTGCTGTGCCAAAGCCGGTGGAGGTTTTGATGTAGTCCGCCCCGGTCTTTGTTACGATCTCGCAGAGCTTGATCTTCTCTTCCTCGGTGAGATAGCAGGTCTCGATGATGACCTTCAGAATCTTATCTCCGGTTGCTTTTCTGAGGGTTGCAACCTCTTTCTCAACTGCGTCGAAGTCGCCATTCTTTACATCGGTCACGTTTACAACAATATCGATCTCCTCAGCGCCGTCGGCGATGGCTTTCCTGATCTCAGCTTCTTTAGCCTCGGTTACGGAGTAGCCCAGCGGAAATCCAACTACGGTACAAATGTTGATCTTCTCCCCATAAGCCTCATGCACGCGGGCAATGTAACATGGCGGAATGCATACGGATGCAGTCTGGAATGCAACGGCCTCATCACAAAGCTTTTTGATATCCTCCCAGGTAGCAAACGCTTTCAGCTGGGTGTGATCTACGTGGGATAAAATTTCGGATACTTTCATTATTATAATCTCCTTTCCGGTGAGTATTTTGCTCTCTTAGATTCTGATTATATCACAGTTTCTGCGCTGAGAGAATCCATTCTTCTACTGTTTCGCTATGCACCTCAAAAACAAAAAACGGATTGCCATATATCTATTATGACAATCCGTTTTTCCTGATAACTAATCTTTGTTATGCTGTCACAAGCCCAAGCCAGCCCTCTACTTTTTCAGGGCTCACACCTGCCGCTTTGGCAATAATATCGATTTTTACTCCCTGATCATACAGAATAATGGCCATCTCTTTAGCCTTCTTTTCTTCAAGCCTATCAAGAACCTCACACATATTCTTTATCTCCTTTCGGCGCGGCAATGCCTGATTCATTCACACACCATACTCACTTTTTCCAATACTATTTATTTAGTATTAATCATATTCCCTTTCTATCAGTATAGGCATCCTGTAACTCTTCGTCAATGCGATTTCCTGTGTTTATAGAAAATTAAGAAATTTTGCAGTTTGAATTATGATTTACAAAGAAGGTGCTATCCGCTATAATCAACGTAATTTTTCTATCATATGAGGAGGTATAATCACGAAGCTCAACTCCTACTGCATGTGCTGTCTGGTGAACAGGCAGGAAGAGAATATTCGGAAGTTTGAGGAGCCTGCTAAGCAGGTGGATTATATGAAGCATGTTATGCGCCGCCTGGCAGAGGCCACTCATGAGGA
>JAGHUU010000217.1 GCA_018064695.1 Candidatus Blautia equi
ATCCTGCATAGGTGCCGTTCTGGATCTTGGCATCGATGAGGTTCTTTACTGTGGTTAAATAACCGGTAGCGGTGTAATACTCGAAAGCGGTTCCGTTCCAGTTCCAGTAGCTCTTCTGGCGCTGTCCAAGGTCGGAGTTGATCGGGTTTGGCTCCTCGTTTGTGATGCCGGCTTTCAGGGTGGCGTGCTCTGCATCCATAAGGTAGATGTATTTGCTTCCCACCTTCACTTTTCCGGTCTTCATTACGCCGTTCTCATCAAAACAGTACTCGGCGCCATCGATGGTTACGATGCCGTCTTTGTCTGTATAGAATACAGGGTTTCCAAAGCCATCGGCCTCGCCGGTGGTGTAGAGATAGTTTACAGTACCCGCATTGGAAACGGATGTCCAGCCTGCCTGGCCTGCAAGAGCAGGGAGGTCGGCAAGGATCTCCTCCTCGGAGGCAAAGTCATCGTCTGCTGCGGTTTCGGTTTCCGTTGTATCTTCTGCAGTATCTGCTTCCTGTGGTTCCTCAGTCTCGATGGTCTCCTGCTCTTCCAGAAGGTCTTTCATCTCCACTTCGTCCACAAAATCGCCTGAGGCATCCGGAACTATAGTGTCCTCCTGAAGCGTCTCCACCTCAAATGGGATGTCTATGGTCTCCTCTGCAGCAGGTGCAGGAGCTGTGGTCTCAGCCTGTACTGCGATCTCCTCCGCAAGAAAGGCATCGTCCTCCATAAAGTCGGATGATGCAGCAGGGGACATCATACTGATGCTGAGCGCAAAGCTGAGTGCCAGTGCTAATGTTCTCTTCTTCAATTGAATTCCTCCTTTTTAATTAGATACTTAATACTCCCCCAGACCTTTGTTTATGGATTCCACCAGAGCCCTTATGGCGTCGTCCTCGTCCGGTCCTTCACAGGTTAATTCTATCACATCGCCGCGTCTGACACAGGCGCCAAGCACGCTGAGCACGCTCTTGGCATTGAAGGTGCCTTCCGCACCGCGAAATGTCACGTTGGATTCATACTCCATAGCCAGCTTGCACAATTCGGCAGCCGGTCTAAGATGCAGTCCTGTTGGATTGATGATCTTTACTTTCTGACTGATCATGTTCTCTTCTTCCCTCCTTTAGTTCTGTTCGTCTTCAAGGACGGAAACTGCAGTTATTTTTATTTCTGTCACCACATTGTCCACAAGGCTTAAGCCCTCCGGAAGTTCCACCTGGACAGGTACTTCGTAGAAGCCCTCCTCCATGTTTTTCAGGTCAATGTATGCGGTAACATCGGAAATGTCAAAGTTGTCAAGGTCTCCTGTGTCCTCCTGCACGCGGATCTCGATCTTTTCCAGATCGAAGCTTACCTGCAGATCTTTTTTCAGGTTGCGCACGGTGACGTTTTTGGTTGGCAGGTCATAGGAGCTGCTTCCGATAGGAAGGATCATGGCTCTCACCCACACGTCCTCGCTGGAGCCGGTGGTGAGCCTTGTGTTCTCCGGCAGGTATTCCAGAATGTTGATCTTCATCTCGGTATCGCCGGTGGCATCGGTGATGTCCAGGCAGTCGGCAGGGATGCTGATCTGGTTGCCAAGGCTTTCCAGTTCCAGAAGTCCCTCCTTGTTTCCGGCAAGACTCAGCACATCAGGTACTGTGGTGATGTCATAAACGCGATAGCCATTAGCCGGAAAACCGCTGTAATCGGCATTGATGCGGATATTGGAGCGGACTTTCCAGAGTTCGGCAGATACGGATACGGTTCTGACTGCGTTCAGGTAGTTCATCTGGGATTCAGAGAGAGGATCGCCGTTTTTGTCGGAGAAACGAAGTTCTGTTTCCTCCACCACGTCCCCGGTGATGCCGTCAAGATTTACGGAGGCGGTCACACTTCCAATCTTACTAATGAGGGAGGATGGACCGGTGATCTTGATCTTCTCAGGATTTGCGGTAAGCTTGCCTATCTCGTAGCCTTTTCCCGGTTTGGATTCGCCGCTGGTTACGGAGACCACAAATTCCTGGGTCTTCTTTTCACGGAGGTGAACCTTCAGGTTTTTGGGGTTGATCTCAATATTTGCGGCAGAAATGCCAGGACAGGTCACAGTGATAGGGATCATGACAGGGTCGGTATCCAGACTTACGGCCTGCTGGAGATCGGCTGCGGCATGGAAATCCGAGTTGGATAACTTGCGGACGGTCTTTCGCTCCCCTGTAACGTGGACACGGATACCGTTCTGGCTGTCATCCAGCATGCACATCATGCCTGTGCTGTCTACATATGCCTCGTTTAATACTTCAATATTGGACAGTGGAATGGTAAAGGAGGATGTTACCGTAGGGTTATCCACATTTACCACGATCAGCCATACCAGAAAGCCAACGATCACTGACATTATTTTTAACGAAAGATTTTCAGTTAGCCTTTTCTTCATGTTTTGTTCGACCTTTCAGCAGCAGGCGAAGCTTGTTGTTGTCCACTACTTTCTTATTCTGGGCCTTTACAAGGAGTTCCTTCAGGCCTTTTTTGTTCAGATTGCGGAAAAGCTGGCCGTTCTGTGCCACAGATACGGAGCCGGTCTCCTCAGATACAATAATTGTGAAGGAGTCGCTGGCTTCGCTGATGCCCACGCCTGCGCGGTGTCTGGTTCCCAGCTGTTTGCTGAGCTCCATGTTGTCGGACAGGGGCAGGTAGCAGGTGGCTGCCAGAATGCGGTCTCCTCTTATAATGACAGCTCCGTCGTGAAGCGGAGTGTTGTGTTCAAAGATATTTACCAGCAGCTGGCTGGTGATGGCGGCATCAATGTGGATGCCGGTTCGGATGTACTCGTTCAGTCGGATGTCATTTTCCAGTACTATGAGGGCACCGGTCTTTACTGCTGCCATGTCGAAGGTGGCTTTTACAAGCTCGGTCATGGTCTTGTCGGAGAAGCGGGCCTGTACTTCTTTTCCGGAATCAAAGGCAAATACGGATGGGAAGAGGCTCTTCTGTCCAAGCTGCTCCAGAACGTTTCGAAGCTCCGGCTGGAAGATGACAATGATGCCTATGATCAGCACGTTTGCCAGGTTTTTTACAAACCAGAGGATGGTGTTCATGCGGAACAGGTAAGCCAGCAGGATAAAGAACAGTACTACGATGATACCTTTCAGAAGGGTGTAGGCACGGGTGTATTTGATCCATACCATGAACTGGTATACGAGGAATGAGATCAGTATGATCTCGATAAAATCGATCACGCCGAAATCCGGAACCGTTATTCTGGACAGAGAACGGATGATTCCGTCAAACATGCCTTACATCTCCTTTCTGATAGTGTATTTTTT
>JAGHUU010000005.1 GCA_018064695.1 Candidatus Blautia equi
TATTTGTTACACGGTCAAGAAAATAACGGTCGTGAGTTACCATAATCATGGCGCCCTTAAAGCGTTTCAGATACTCTTCAAGCCAGGTGGCCATCTCATTATCCAGGTGGTTGGTGGGCTCGTCCAGGATCAGCACATCGGCAGGATTTACCAGAATTCTGGCAAGAGCAATACGCTTTTTCTGACCTCCGGAGAGATGATCAATTTCCTCATCATGATTATAAATGCCAAGTTTATTCAATACCATTTTGGCATCCGTATCCGGATTCCAGTCTGGCTCCAGCTTGCCGTCGGCTACGTAGCCAAGCACAGTAGCACCCTTTGGAAACTCAGGATTCTGCGGCAGATATGCTACCCGCAATCCATTCTGGGTGATGACATTTCCTTCATCTGTCTCCTCAAGGCCTGCGATCATTTTAAGGAGTGTGGTCTTTCCGGTTCCGTTAATGCCGATGATACCGATCTTATCATGCTCCTGCACGCCGTAAGATACATCGTCAAAGATCACTTTGTCGCCAAAAATTTTACTGATATGTTCAAGATTGATAATGGTCAAAACAGTTCCTCCTTATATAAATGCAAGGGACTTCAGAATAAAAAGCCAGGTGGTGAGGGTAAATGCGCTGAACAGCGTTGTGAGCATAACGGCGTTGGATGTAAGGATGCCCTCATGCCCCATATTTTTAGCCATAATATAACTGCTTACAGTAGTGGAGGATCCAAGCATAACCAGTATAGCTATCAGCTTTTCATTGCGGAATCCAAGCCCTACTGCCATAGGCAGGAAAATACTTACCAGAATCACCAGCTTAGTGACAGCAGCCGTAATAGACGGTGCAATATACTTCTTTACATTGGTAAACTCAAAGGCACCGCCCATGGATAAAAGGCCAAGCGGTGTAGCAAGCACGCCTACATTATGCACGGTTTTCTGAAGGATCACCGGCATTGGCATGCCAAGCACAGACCATAGCATGCCGATCACGATTCCAAGAATAATCGGATTCGTAATGATGCCCTTCAGAGTTTTCATGATCAGTGGTCTGGAAAGCGGCTCCCTCTCCGGTTTCATAACAGAGAGAACCACCACGGCCATCATATTATATAAAGGTACGGACGCAAAGATCATAAGCGGTGCCATACCGGAATTGCCATATATATTCTGAATAAAAGCCATACCCAGGATAGCTGCGCTGCTTCGGTAGGAAGCCTGGATAAACTCACCCTGAATATTCTTTTCTTTCCATAAAAAAGACAGCGCTCCGATCACCAGGATGCAGAACAATGTTACAGAAAAACAGAACACCACAAATTTTGTGTCCCAGACCTGAAAGAAGTTCTCCTTTCCAAGGTCTTCAAAGAGCATGGCCGGAAGAGCCACTTTAAAAACAAATTTATTTAAACGGGTGACGAAGGCATCGTCAATAAATCCCATCTTTTTTAAAACCCAACCTGCCACCATGGTCAGGAAGATCGGCATGGTAGCATTTAAACTGAATACCAGATTATCCATAAAATACCCCTGAAACGAAAAAACAGGTTGTCCTGCCTGCGCAAAACAACCTGCATTTCATTCTTTTTGATTAGTCTTCTACAGCAACGATCTCTCTCTTGTTGTAGCTTCCGCAAGCTTTGCATACTCTGTGAGGCATTGTGAGCGCACCACATTTGCTGCATTTAACAAGATTCATAGCACCCATTTTCCAGTTTGCTCTTCTCTTATCACGTCTTGCTTTGGATGATTTATTCTTTGGACAGATGGACATATGTTACACCTCCTCTTTAAATTTACGAAATATATCACTGATTGCTGCCATACGGGGATCCTTTGGCTCATCTGCACAGGTGCAGGAACCGTCATTGAGGTTCTTCCCGCACTGGCTGCATATTCCTTTGCAGTTCTTTTTACAGAGAACTTTCAAAGGCCAGTTCATCAGTACCTCAAGATAGACCAGTTGATCCACATCCAGGTCCGTTCCATTTAGATAGGTACATTCATCCAGATCCTCTTTTCTCTCCTCATCGGTGAGCTTCATGTCAAGCTTACGCTCGATATCGAATTCGATTTCTGTTTTTACTGGTTTCAGACAGCGGTCACATGGGATTTCCACGGTGATGCGGCCTGTTCCGGTAAGCTCCAGAACCTTGTCTCCGGTATTGGTGATTGTAAGTTCAAATGGTTCATTTTTCAGGATCTGAAAGGATCCGTCTCGAAAAGTGAAGTTTTCACTCTCCAGCTGAACCATCTCATGAAGGGCTTTTCCCTCTGAGCTAATAAGATCAAATAACTGAATCTGCATAGTATTCTCCTATCCACACTTAAATGATTATACATAGGAGCTATTTGTTTGTCAATCGGTTTTTTATTTCTTTTTTGTTACAAAAACGGCCAACAAAGCCTGTCATTCGATTGGGAATGACAGGCTCTGAAATAAGCTATTGTTACAAAACAACACATACTATGTGTTACAGTACACATGGCACCTGATCACTCGCTGATCAGGTGACCGGAGAAAGTGATTCAGGTTATTTAACCAGCGCAACGGTATCGCGGCAGATAGCCAGCTCCTCGTTGGTTGGGATAACAGCAACTTTAACTTTGGAGGAATCTTTGGAGATAACGATCTCCTCGCCGCGTTTGCTGTTGCAGCCGTCGCAGATCTCGATTCCAAGGTATCCAAGGTAGCTGCATACAGTCTTACGAACCTGTCCGTCGTTCTCACCGATACCAGCGGTAAATACGATAGCGTCAACACCGTTCATAGCTGCTACATAGCCGCCTACGAATTTAGCAATACCGTAGCAGAGAACCTCTACTGCGTTCTTAGCATCTTCGTTTCCAGCCTCAGCTGCTGCCTCAAGGTCACGCATATCGGAGGATACGCCGGAAAGTCCCTGAAGACCGGATTTCTTGTTCAGTACATTGGTGATACCTGCAAGGTCCAGGTTCTCTTTCTTAGCAACGTACTCAAGGA
Organism: Candidatus Blautia equi; assembly: GCA_018064695.1. Taxonomy (GTDB): domain Bacteria; phylum Bacillota; class Clostridia; order Lachnospirales; family Lachnospiraceae; genus Blautia_A; species Blautia_A equi. The sequence goes on from JAGHUU010000005.1 coordinate 2,976, forward strand.
TAGCTGGGTCGATGTTACCGGAACGGGTTCCCATAACAACACCTTCAAGTGGGGTAAGACCCATGGTGGTATCTACACATTTGCCGTTAACAACTGCGGAGATGGAGGATCCGTTTCCAAGGTGGCAAACGATTACTTTGCTGTTCTCAGGGTCAAGTCCAAGGAAATCAATAGCACGTTTGGATACGAAGCTGTGGCTGGTGCCGTGGAAGCCGTATCTTCTTACTTTGTAGTTTTTGTAGTACTCTTTTGGAAGTCCGTACAGATATGCTTTTGCAGGCATGGTCTGATGGAAAGCGGTATCAAATACACCTACCTGTGGTTTGCCAGGCATAAGGTCTGCACAAACACGGATACCGATGAGGTTTGCAGGGTTGTGAAGTGGTGCAAGGTCGTTGCACTCTTCTACAGCTGCGATCATCTCGTCAGTTACAAGTGCGGAGGAGGTGAAGTTCTCACCACCGTGAACGATACGATGTCCGATAGCATCTACTTCATCAAGGCTCTTGATTGCGCCGGTAGCAGCGTTGGTAAGAGCATCCAGAACCATCTGGATTGCCTCTTTATGGGTAGGCATTGGAGCCTCGGTGATCTCTTTGTCACAGCCGGCTTTCTGATATACAAGTCTTCCGTCGATTCCGATTCTCTCGCAGAGACCTTTTGCCATTACTTCTTCTGTATCAGAGTTGATGAGCTGATATTTCAGAGAAGAACTTCCGCAGTTGATTACTAATACGTTCATTTTCTTAATCTCCTGATTTTCTTTTTATATAATTTCGGTACCGGACAGCTTATTACGGTTATCCGGTACCGTTATGTACTGATTAGAGTATGTATGAATTATTTGTCAGCAGCCTGGCACTGTACGGAGGTGATAGCTACTACACCAACGATGTCGTCAGCGGAGCATCCACGGGACAGGTCGTTTACAGGAGCAGCGATACCCTGGGTAACTGGGCCGTAAGCTTCTGCTTTTCCAAGACGCTGTGCAAGTTTGTATCCGATGTTACCTGCATCAAGGTTAGGGAATACAAGTACGTTAGCTTTACCTGCAACCGGGCTTCCCGGAGCTTTGGATGCGCCTACGCTTGGAACGATAGCTGCATCAAGCTGGAACTCGCCGTCCAGTTTAAGATCTGGATTCTCAGCTTTTGCAATGTTGGTAGCCTCAACGACTTTATCAACGAGAGCGTGTTTAGCGGATCCCTTGGTGGAGTGGGAAAGCATAGCAACGATTGGCTCCTCGCCAACAAGAAGTTTGAAGGACTCAGCGGAGGATGCTGCGATAGCTGCAAGCTCTTCTGGGTTAGGATCCTGTACAAGACCGGAATCAGCAAATACGAATGCGCCGTTTGCGCCGTACTCGCAGTCTGGAACGATGATCAGGAAGAATGCAGATACAAGTTTGGTGCCTGGTTTGGTTTTCAGGATCTGCAGACATGGTCTTAAGGTGTCAGCGGTGGAGTGGCAAGCGCCGGATACCATACCGTCAGCATCGCCCATTTTAACCATCATTACACCGTAGTACAGATACTGGTTAAGGAGGATCTCCTCAGCTTTCTCAGGAGTCATACCTTTTTTGCTTCTGAGCTCAACGAATTTGTCGATGTAAGCTGCGGTTTTTGGAGAAGTTGCAGGATCAACGATCTCAGCGCCGGCGATATCAAATCCGCCCTCTGCTGCTTTTGCCTGAACTGCCTCTACGTTACCTACAAGGATAACTTTAGCAAAGCCTTCTTTTAAGATCTTGTCAGTAGCTTCCAGAGTTCTCATATCCTCGGTCTCTGGTAAAACGATTGTTTTCATGCTGCTGCGTGCTTTGTCTTTTAAAATGTCAATAAATCCCATGATAAAATAGCTCCTTTCAAATTTTCATAGCTATCAATTATTATAACTCCACATTTCTTGTATTTCAAGTTTTATCATGTTAAAATGTGACAACATCATGTTTTTGTTAACATACAAATACATAATTATTCACAGCGAAACGAGGGTCTTCATATGAAAGTCGTGGGTATCGTGGCGGAATACAATCCTTTCCACAACGGTCATGCTTATCAGATCAATTACATAAAAGAAACACTGCACGCAGACTATATCGCAGCAGTCATGAGCGGCGACTTTGTCCAGCGCGGCACTCCTGCCCTCTTTTCCAAACAGGACCGCGCAAAGATGGCACTCACCTGCGGTGTTGACCTGGTACTGGAGCTTCCGGTTCGTGTCTCCACATCAAGCGCAGAGGGCTTTGCCTCCGGTGCTGTGGAGCTACTTCACAACCTGGGCTGTGTGGATCAGATCTGTTTTGGCAGCGAATGCGGAACCATTGAGCCGTTTCTTAACATCGCATCCATACTGGTCAACGAACCAGAGGAATATAAAGCAGTTCTCTCCGCCTGCCTTCGCCAGGGCAAGAGTTTTCCCGAAGCACGGAGTCTTGCTCTCCGGGAATATCTCTCTGATGATTCTCTGGATGAGTTCCTCTCCGCCCCCAACAACATTCTTGGAATTGAATACTGTAAAGCACTCCTTCGCCTGAACAGTTCTATAGAGCCGGTAACACTTACACGCTCCGGTCATGATTATCATGACACTGAGCTTTCGGAGAACAGCCATCCATCTGCCACCGCCATACGGCAGATAATCAGTACTTTCGCTTCCGGTGATTATACTGAAAACGAATTAAAAAGTGTATTATCCGGTCAGGTTCCATCTGTTCTTCTGGATCACGTTCTGAAACTGATCATGGAAAACAGTTATGTACCGGAATCCGATCTGGATCTGCTGCTCCATCATAAGCTGCTTCAGGCCGTCTATGAAAACACACTGGAGGATTATCTCGACATCTCTCCTGCCCTTGCCAATCGAATTCGAAATACCATCAATGCATACAC
>JAGHUU010000079.1 GCA_018064695.1 Candidatus Blautia equi
TCACCATGGTTAGTCCCCTTTAGTTAGTCCCCTTTTATTAGTCCCCTTTAGTTAGCCCCCGCGAATCCTCTGCGAGATTCTCGATTTACCTATCTTTTTCCCCACTTATCAGCTCTAAGTGCCTGCAGCTCTGCCATCGAAGTACTCATACTGATGCACTTCTCATCATACTCCGGTTTCAGAAGTGCATTATCCTTCAACAACTTAAAACCAAAATGCTTACGGTAATAAGAAACCAGTTTGCCGGTAATGTCCGGATCAGAGGACTTGCCGCTTGATCCGTTCACAGGCATATTTCCTGCAAGACTCTTTAATCTTGCTTTGGCAGCGAGTTCCCTGGCCTCCTCGGAATGAGGATCTACAGAAATGCCAAAATCAGCAGCAAACAGATACAGATACTGTACGCCAAGATTCTCATAAATGATCATGAGTTTATTCCAGAGAAGTTCCCAGAATACATAATCACCAAGCGTAAAAGCAGTGATCTCTGCTGGTAAAGCGTATTTGTAATTTCTGACAAAATGTGTCAGTTCAATACCCGGATAGGTGCGATAGCCCAGGATTGACTGATGGTTGCTTTCAAATGTTTTCTCACGATCTAAACGGATATCGATTTCTTTCTGCGCGAGCTTTCTGATGCGGCGGACAGTCGCTTCATCGAAAAGCTTGCCGGCATAGCGATCCAGGTTGCCAAGAAATTCGTTCTTTTTCTTGGTATTGGTTAAAGACATCGCATCACGATAAGCATTCATCAATGATTCCTCAGCAGGTGAATTTGTTTGGTATGGAGTGCCGACAACCAGACCACTGCTGAATCCAAAATAAAATGCAATCTGTGGGATAAAGTTGCCCTTTTCATCGACAGAAGCTTTCGTATCAATAACGAGAAAGATTCTGGATGTGTCTGCACGATTGGTATCATAGGCCTGCCACGATCCAACTCTGCCATTGTATTCATAAGCGATGATGAATCCCTCTACAGAAGTATAATAAATATTCCCCTTTTCATCCACGGTTCTGCGGCTCTCGAAGTCCTGTGTCAGTTTCAGATGTGGATTATCCTTATATGGAAGCTTGCTAAGTGGAACTACCTCAAAACGGTCCTCTAAAAATGCAATCTGTTCTTCAAATGTCATACTCATGCGTCCTGTTCCTCCAGTTCCCGTCTGATTTCTTCATGTATCGCATCGATCAGCAATGCATTTCTCTTGATCGGAGCGTCACCAATCTCATCCGCAGTAAGACCGATTCTGGAATACTGCCAGCTGAATGCCTCATGGCAAAGACGATCCAGAGTTCTGGTCGGATAATCACGATATCGCTCATAGGTTCCTCTGATGAGAGCCTGATCTGCCTCAGATAAGGTAGCATCAGACTGGATACCATTCCCCTTTTTCAATTCATTACGAAGCATGGTAACAACCGGACCATAACTCCAGCCCATGATATCTCCACCAAAAAGAGTAGCATCACGTTTGGATTTGATAATGGATTCTCGCTGAACGAAATACATCATGTGGTTCAGCCGTGACGGAGACATATCAAATGGCATGCCATTTTCATCGATATGCTCATTACGCCACAAATCATTCAGGTACTTTGCAACTGCTAATGTGTCTGCCATAAATTTAGTTCCTTTCTATTTTCTACAGATTCTTCACTGCCTGGTAGAGTGCCAGGTACTTTTGATAATTCTCTTCATAAACCGGATACAGCGCCTCATCCGGAGCATGGAATCGTTCCTCATGAACCGTGAGCTTCACTGCTTCCTCAAAGCTGGAGTAAATGCCCACGCCAACGCCTGCCAGCATCACAACGCCGAGTGAAGTAGCAGTATCAGCAGAAGGGACAACGATCTTCTTGCCGGTGACATCACTCTTGATCTGTGTCCAGAGAAGTGAATTAGCAGCACCGCCCATAGAACGCAGTACATCTACACGTGCACCGACACTTTCTGCGACATCCAGATTGTGCTTCAATGCAAATGCAGTGCCTTCCAGCGCACTTCGGATCAGGTGTCCCTTGGTTTTGCTGTAATCCAGACCAAAGAACACACCCTTCGCATCCGGATCCCAGATAGGAGAACGCTCACCTGCCATATAAGGAAGGAATATCAGACCATCAGATCCGGGAGCAACGGCAGCCGCCTCCTCATCAAGAAGCTGCATGGAACGTTTCCCGGTACGCTCCCCGATCAGACGCTCATAATCACCAAGATTCTCATCAATCCATTTCATGACACCGCCGCCACCGACGGTTCCACCCTGCAGCAACCAGAGATCCGGTACCACATGATTACTTAAGATCAGACGTGGATCCCCTTTCGGTGAATCCGTACAGATACTCATACCGCCAGCCTGTCCGCCCTGTTCCTGCGTCTCACCAACATGAAGAACACCACAGCCAAGTGTACCGCAGGCGGCATCAAGACCACCCGCCACAACCGGGATACCAGAGATCAGACCACACACCTTGGCAGCCTCCTCGGTAACGGTACCGACCACCTGATGACATGAAAACAGATCCGGCAGTAAGGAAATGTCAATTCCAAGAGCCTGCGCCATAGAAGCATCCCATCTGCTGTTCGCCATATCATAACAATGAACCCCATAGCCCTGAGAAAGATCATGAGATAACACACCGGTCAGACGATAAGCGATAAAACTGTTAGACTGCAGAATCTTTGCCATCTTTTTATAAAGATGCGGATACTCCTCACGATACCAGAGAATCTTACCCGTGGTATAAGAAGGCTGAAGCGGATTCCCGGACAAGGATAAAATAGCATCCTCACCGATCTCAGCGTTCAATCTCTGACAGATAGAAGCAGATCTCGTATCCATCCAGATCGGAGTCGGCAGCAGCACATCTCCGTCACGGTCAATCGCGATCGCAGACCAGCTCTGTCCAACGATTCCGATACAGGCAATATCAGAAGGGGTAAGAGCCGCCTTTTCCAGTACTGCGGGAATCGCTTTCGTCACTTCAAGCCACCACTCCTCAGGACTCTGTTCCACCCATCCCGGATGCGGATAATAGACCTGATAAGACCTCGTTACAGAAGCCACCACAGCTCCATTTTTATGAAAAACCGATACCTTACAGGCACTGGTTCCGATGTCAATTCCAAGTAAAAAACTCATAAAATACCTCAAAATGCAGATAAATTTTATACTTATATCATAACATAAAGCATACAAAGGCACTAGCTATTAAATAGACTTTCTATTATACTATATGCAGGAAAACAAGCATTATTACAAGCGGGAAACATGCGTTATTACCAGCAGGAAAACAGGCAAAAGAGGAGTTCCTAAATGTCAATTCTGAACAGAGAAAAGTATTTTGAAAGCATTCGAAGATGGCTATATAGCATTAAAGTTGAAGTAGAAGGCAGCAACAAAGACCGCCATTATGACATCAATACAGAAATGGAGGATTTAGTTGCAGGTCTTCTGAATCTTGTATATGATTGGAAGCTTCATAATGCGAATCATGATAAAAAGAATATGGCCGGAATTGACCTGTGGGAAGATAAAACGGGATTGTCCAGAGATCTCGTAGCTGTTCAGGTTACTTCTACATTTGAAAGAAAAAAAGTACAGGATACTTTGGATAAATTTTTCAGACTTCGTGATAGTGGAGAACTCGATCAACGTTATCGGAAACTGGTTGTGTTTATGCTGGTAACCAAGAAGGAGTATAATAAATCCTTTGATACAAAAGGAGAGATTGAACTGCAGATTCTGACCTTTGAGGATCTGATAGGAGAATTGCGAAAGAGAACGGAGAAAGGGCGACTAAAAGATCTTCGATTTCTGAGAAAAGTAGATAAATATCTGGAGATCAACATCGACCGTGAGAAGAACAGAAAATACTGGAAGATCATATGTCTGATAGCCGGTCTTGGAATCCTCGGAAGCGGCGGAAGCTATTATCTGGCATCACATAACTCACAGACGGATCAGAAAAACATTTCGACAGAGACCATGCCAGCAGAGACAGAGTCTGAAACGAAACTTGAGGAACCAGAAAAAGAAACGACTCCGCCAGAGACAGGAACAACAGAACCACAATCAGAAACAAAACAGGTTGAGACCGAAAAAGAAACGACTCCGCCGGAGAAAGGAACCACAGAACCACAATCAGAAACAAAACTTGAGGAACCAGAAAAAGAAACGATCCCTCCGGAGACAAGAGCAGTTGAGCCACAATCTGAAACAAAACTTGAGGAACCAGAAAAAGAAACGGCTCCGCAAGAGACAGTGGCAACTGAGACACAGCCTGAAACAGAATGGGTAGAAACCGAAAAAGAAACGCCTGAGCCGGAAACATTTGTCGTAGAACCGGAATCAGACATTCCGGAATATATTGCAGAACCTAAGGCGCAGACACTTGTTTCGGAATCGCAGAGTCACAATCATCTTGTAAAGAAATCTGACATACACGGATATCAGTTTTATATTGAAAAACCAGGCATTTTTGATGTAGATCTTACGTGTGAGGAGAAAGGAAGTAATACCTCCAGATTTATCATTACACTGTATGATCTGGATCATGAACAGGAGATTGCCTGCACAGAGATTCCTGGCAATATAGAGACGGGAAG
>JAGHUU010000191.1 GCA_018064695.1 Candidatus Blautia equi
ACATATTTTATAAAAAAAAGAAACCCCTTTTGAAAAAGAGGTTCCGAAAACTTTTTTTGATTTTTTATAAAAAATTCATGAATATTTACAAAAATCAGGAAATATTCATCATCCGTTATAGGTAAGACTCCATCTGTCTGTTAATTCTTTGTCGGAATATGCCAGGGAATAGAGCTGTTCCAGCTCTGCCGGTGCTTCCTGGAGAGCCTTTTCAAAGAGGTCATTTAATACAGCAACAGGTGCAATGCTCTCCGGTGCTGCTTCTCTTCTCATGAAATGATCTGTGATCTCTCTGGTATCAGGATTTTTGGCTTTTCCAAGCACAGCAGTCATGATTTTTCTCATGGTACCCTTCTTACCGTATACCATGCGGTTCAGGATGAAGACCTGCATGCGGATGGTATTATAGATATCCTTGACAGAAACCAGCGGCAGTACTTTATGGATGACCTCCGCGTATTCCATCTTAGGTACCAGCGCATCGGACGGGCGGCTGGTCAGTGGATCCATACCGTTTGCCTCCATAAGGGCACGGTCCCACTCCTTTTCAAGAAGTGTATGTGTGATGACGCCTTCATCCACCATCTGTCCTACATAAGGATGGCAGGTGGAATCCAGAAGATAATGACATCCAAAGCCGATAAGATAAGCAAGCAGCGGGCGATCCATTTCCTCTCGAACCTGTGCCATGGCTTCCTGGAAGAAGAATCTTGCGCACTCCTTATGCATCTGGTTGCCGAAGGCAGGCACACTGCTCTTCTGCAGAAGATAGAAAAAGATATCCGGTCCGTGAAGGCCGATCCTGTAAAGGTCTTTATTCTCCCTGATCACTTCTTTCATTTCCTTTGGAAGCTTTTTATATACTTTCTTTCCGAATAAGTCATGGGTATATGTGGTTGGCATGCTCTTTCTCTCCCGTTCTCTCAGTTACTTATTATATGATGATATTTCAATTCACAGTATATCTTAGGATCAGATATCCAGTCGAAGCTGAACTTCCTCCTCAGCCTCGGATTTAAAATCCGCAAGCTTTACAGGATCCACCACAGGCAGCTCCTCAATTCCCTGTACGCCAAAGGAACGAAGGAATTCCTCAGTAGTTCCAAATAAGATCGGACGGCCAATGGCATCCAGTCTTCCGAGCTCTCTGATAAGATTGTATTCCAGAAGCTTGTTAATAGAATGATCGCTCTTCACACCGCGGATCTTTTCGATCTCAGCTTTTGTGACAGGCTGCTTATAGGCGATGATCGATAAGGTCTCCAGCATGATATCTGTAAGGTTTGGTTTCACCGGGTGGGAAGCGATCTGGATCAATGCATCATAATATTCTTTTCTGGTGCACATCTGGTAAGCGTTCTCAAGCTCGATGATCTGGATTCCGCTCTCCTCCCTGTCATATTTTTCTTTCAGTTCGTATATGAGGGATCTGGTCACATCCACATCCTGTTCAATGGCTTTTGCTATGCGGGTGATCTCCACAGATCCACCCATAGCGAATAAGATCGCCTCAATGGCCGCCATCAGTTTCTTCTTATCCACAGGCATTTCCTCTCTGCTTTTCTTATAGTTTTATCAGATAATATCAGTCAAAAGAACCTTCATCCTCGGCATATTCCGTCAGGTTCTTCCATCCCTCCGGATCTGTGAGGACCTCGATATCAATATCGTCAAACAGTTCTTCCTGTACAACCTTCAGGTGTCCCATCTTCATGAGCTCCAGCACACAGAGGAAGGATACAATGAGCTGTACCCTGGATCCGGAAGTGCTCTTCATAAGATCCCGGAAGCCGAACTTTCTTTTGCCCCTTGCAAAGTCCTGCACAAAGAGCATCTTCTCGGACACGCTGACCTCTTCCTTTTCAATGGTGCCGAATCTGCTTCGGACAGGGTCCAGCTTGTCCTCCTGTCTTTTTAAGATGGACTGAAAAATAGCATTGAGCTTATCCAGAGTCACATCCTTCATAAGGTCCTCTGTATCCACAGGCACCTTATACTTCAGCACCTCATCAGGAAGGGATTGCTTCTTATAGAAGATACCGGCGGCGTCCTCCAGCTTATCCTTAAGCTCGTAGGACATGAACTTGTACATCTTATATTCCAGGAGCTTCTGTACCAGCTCTGCTCTTGGGTCTTCCTCCTCGCCCTCCTCATTGATTTCCTTAGGGAGCAGCATACGGCATTTGATATCCAGAAGGGTTGCGGCCATGACCATGAACTCACTCATGGCACTTAAGTTTTCCTCCTCCATAGCATGGATATATTCCATATACTGATCTGTCAGAACGGCGATGGGGATATCGTAGATATCGATCTTATTTTTTTCAATGAGGTGCAGGAGCAGGTCCAGCGGGCCTTCAAAATGCTCCAGTTTTACGGAGAGAGCCATCTCTCTTCCTCCTTTTATCGTGTTTCTATTATAAGAAGTTCTCTTGGGTTATGAATGCGGATGGGCAGGGAATGTTCCCCGAGCCCGGCGCTCACAAGCATCGTGCGCTGCTCCCGGTCAAATCTGCCGCAGCAATATTTGGGGAAGATACGGATCTGTGGGGAGATAAGCCCCGCGTGCTCTGTAAAGCGTACCATTCCTCCGTGGATATGTCCGGAGAGGATCAGGTCCGCACCCCATTCAAAATATACATCTCCATATTTTGGATTGTGAGCCAGAAGGATATTGTAGGCATCCGGCTGCGGCTCACCCACCATTGCACGCATCTCTTCTAATGAAAGAGACGGAACCAGCGGCCTTTTATAATATGTTAACGGCAGCTCCAGCCCGTGAACACAGACTTTTCTGCCTTTCAGTTCCAGATGGATCTTTTCATTATGAAGGAAAATAACACCGGCTTTTTTTAAGGCTTCCTCGTAAGCCTGATAGGCGGGGTTCTCTCCATAATATTCCGTCCCCTCGTGATTTCCGGGTCCGTAGATCACCGGATATCTTCGGGCAAGAGCCATAATAAATCGCTGTACTTTTCCGTAAGTTTCCGGGGATTCCCGAACGATCATATCTCCGCCAATCAGGATCACATCCGGCTTCTGTTCTGTAATTTCCCGGAAAAGGGATCTATTCACATGACCATGAACGTCTGTAAGAAAAGCCAGGCGAAGTTCTGATGAAAAACGCGCTGTATTTTTCACCACATAGGTTTTTATCTTAACACTTCCCATGCTTCTCTCTCCTTTCAGGTCAATCTATTACATCATACCACAAGCGGCAGGCAGTGTCACCAAAAAATATACAGGCCGCAAGCGGCCTGTACAGTTATTTTTATAAAAGCGGAGCGATCAGTCTCATAATGCTCTGAAAAGCACGGGTGTAGACCGGTCTGTTATGGCAGAATTCCAGCGAGATCTCGTTGCAGTTCATAAGATTATCCAGGAAGTCCTCCTTCATCTCATCAATGACTGAGGTTCGATACATCCAGACGCCGTCCTCAAAATGCAGGTACAGACTTCTGTAATCAAAATTGATCGTTCCAATCACAGCCAGCTCATCATCGCAAACGATGGATTTTGCGTGAAGGAATCCCGGCATATATTCATAGATCTTTACTCCTGCCCTTAGAAGCTGTTCATAATAGGA
>JAGHUU010000204.1 GCA_018064695.1 Candidatus Blautia equi
CGGATTTGCCGGGAATTGCTATTGATTTTTAAAGTGGTCGGCGGTATACTATCACCGCTTGAAAAAAACATAACTTATGAAAAGAGGAATCGAACAATGAACATCTTATTATCAGTTTCCATCGCCATGCTGGCAGGTTTGCTGATGACCCGTGCATTTAAGCCGCTCAAACTTCCGTCTGTTACCGCATACCTGATTGCCGGTGTGCTGATCGGACCTTATGGGCTTGGTGCTTTCCACATTGGAGGTCTTGGATTTACCTCTGCGGAGGCGGTTCACCAGATGTCTCTGATCTCTGAGATCGCCCTTGGCTTTATTGCCTTCTCCATCGGAAACGAGTTCCGTCTGAAGGACCTTAAGGCCACCGGACATGCCGCTACCATCATCGGTATTTTCCAGGCTGTCACAGCTACCGCGCTTGTGGATATTGCCCTTGCCGTAATGCATTTCATGATGCCGGATAAGATCTCCATCGCCCAGGCTATCACCCTTGGAGCTATTGCAACCGCAACTGCACCGGCTGCTACCCTGATGGTTGTTCGTCAGTATAAAGCAAAAGGACCTCTCACCAGCCTCCTGCTTCCTATTGTAGCGCTGGATGATGCGGTAGGTCTTATTGTATTTGCGGTATCCTTCGGTATCGCCAAAACTCTGCAGAACGGAAATGCGGATATGATCTCCATTCTCTTAAATCCGCTTCTTGAGATCGTATGCTCCCTGCTGCTCGGTGCAGTGATGGGATGGATCCTCACCCAGCTGGAGAAGCTCTTCAACTCCAACACCAACCGTCTGAATATGACCATCGCCGTTGTATTCCTCACCGCATCCCTTGCCATGGGAGAGATCGAGGTTGGCAGCTCCCTGAAGATCGGCTTCTCATCCCTTCTGGTTTGTATGATGCTCGGAACCATCTTCTGCAACCTCTGTCCTCTTTCCGAGGATCTGATGGCAGCCACCGATAAATGGACTTCGCCGCTGTTCGCGCTGTTCTTCGTAATCAGTGGTGCTGAGCTGGAGCTGAATGTATTTACTGATGTGGCTATCGTAGGAATCGGTATCATCTATATCTTATTCCGTTCCCTCGGAAAATATTGCGGCGCGTTCATCAGTGCAAAATGGGCCGGATGTACCCCTGAGATCCAGAAATATCTGGGTATCACACTGCTTCCGCAGGCCGGTGTTGCGCTTGGTATGTGTACCACTGCCATGCAGCTTGGCGAGTCCGGAAGTCTGATCCGCAACATCACCCTTTTCGCTGTACTGATCTACGAGCTGATTGGACCTCTTATGACCAAGGAAGCTCTGAAGGCTGCCGGCGATATCAAACCTATGTCTGACGAGGTTAAGAACCGCCGTAAAAACAAACTGGAGCAGGCACAGAATAAGTAAGAAGTATAGAGTTATTATAGATTATGGGACGTATGAAAGAAGTTTTTAAAGCAGATTCCAAATATCAGATATTCTTTTTATCTCTTCTGACTACCGGTGTCGGTTATGGAATCTATAAAGGAATGATCGATAACTATCTGGCGGAGATCGTTCAGATGGGAGAGTTTGACAGGGGCGTAGCGGAGTTCTTCCGCGAGCTGCCGGGACTTGCGCTGGTGTTTATACTGGCTGCCTTCTACACATTTTCTGCAGAAAAGCTATATAAATGGGGCGCGGTCATCATGGTGATCGGTATGGCTATGCTGGCCATGGTCCCTCCGTATCGATTCGGAGTAACCGTAGGTATCTGCTTATATTCCCTGGGTGAGCATATCCAGCTTGGTATGAAAAATACCATCTCTCTGGAGTACTCTAAGTCCGGCTGCGGTGGGCAGGCACTGGGTTATCAGTCGGCGGTTTCACAGATTGGAACACTGGCCGGCTATGCGGTCATTATTGTGGCGTTCTTTTTCCTGGCGGATCAGAAGCCTTACAGCATATTCTTCCTGATCGCGGCCTTCATTATTCTGGCTGCGGCCCTGGTTTCCTTCGGTCTTACCTCCAACAGTGAGAGAGACCAGACTAAGAGTCGTTTTTATTTCAGAAAGAAGTTCACAAAGTACTATATGCTGGAGGTATTTTACGGTGCCAGAAAGCAGGTCTTCTTCACCTTTGGACCTTATGTGCTGATCCTGTTTTACGGCGCAAGCGCTACTGTGATCAGTCTGCTCTTTGCCGTTACGGCTATTATGTCCTTCTTCTTATCCCCTGTTGTGGGTAAGCTGATCGATAAGGTTGGCTATAAGATTATCATGGTCTCCGATACGCTGATCCTGGTGATCGTGTGCTTCTTCTATGGATTTGCGCATCATATCTTCCCGATGCATATTGCGTTTATTGTGTGCTGCATAAACTACGTGCTGGATTCCGTGATCTCACTGGCGTCCATGGCATCCAATGTTTACGTGCAGGACATCTCCGACAGCAAGGAAGAGGTGAAGGCCACAATCTCCACCGGAATTTCCGTCAACCACCTGATCACAGTCCTCATCGCCCTCTTCGGCGGCTGGATCTGGCAGACATTGGGTATTGAAACTTTATTCATGCTGTCCGCAGTGCTGGGACTTTGCAACAGTGCGTACGCCGCAACCATCAAAACCTCAGGCAGGAAATGATACATTTATAAAATGAAAAAGCCTTATCTCACTCGTAAGAATGAGATAAGGCTTATTTTATTGAATGGAGTTAAATTAAAGAACGAAGAATGTGCA
>JAGHUU010000330.1 GCA_018064695.1 Candidatus Blautia equi
CTCATAGCCTTCTTTGATGGCATTGATGACACTTCTGGTGAACTTATATGGGCTTGCGGTGGATGCGATCACAGCTGTGTGATCATCTCCTGTCTCCTTCACATATTTTCTGTAAACACCTGCAGCTACAGCTGTGTGGGTGTCGATCACATAGTTATCTTTCTCGTAAATGCTCTTGATGGTCTCTGCGGTTTCTGCCTCGCTGAGGTAGTTTCCGTAGAAGTCGGTAAGGCCTGCCTTCATCTCCTCGGTGATGGTATACTCTCCGCCTGCGGAAAGAGCCTTCATAAGGTCAGCACAGAGCTCTGCGTTCTCTCCTGCGATACGGTAGATGAGACGCTCCAGATTGCTGGAGATCAGGATATCCATGGATGGAGAAGAGGTGAGCATAAACTCTCTCTTTCTGTCATAGGTACCGGTGGAGAAGAAATCATAAAGAACCTTATTCTCATTGGATGCGCAGATCAGTTTATTTACAGGAAGTCCCATCTGTTTTGCATAGAAAGCAGCCAGGATATTTCCAAAGTTTCCGGTAGGAACAACTACGTTGATCTCCTGTCCCTCAGTGATCTTGCCCTGACGGAGCAGGCTGGCATATGCATAAACATAATAAACGATCTGTGGTACCAGTCGGCCAATGTTGATGGAGTTTGCGGAGGAGAACTGGAAGCCTGCGGCATCAAGCTCTGCTGCCATCTCCTTGTCGTTGAACATTTTCTTTACGGCAGTCTGGGCATCGTCAAAGTTGCCGGTAATACCGATAACACAGGTGTTGGCACCCTTCTGGGTAACCATCTGCTTCTCCTGAATAGGGCTTACACCATGTTTTGGATAAAATACTACGATTCTGGTTCCCGGAACATCGGCAAAGCCTGCCAGTGCTGCCTTTCCGGTATCTCCGGAGGTAGCAGTCAGAATAACGATCTCATTCTTTGCATTGTTCTTCTTAGCCGCAGTGGTCATAAGATGCGGAAGAATGGAAAGTGCCATATCCTTAAATGCAATGGTAGCTCCGTGGAACAGCTCCAGGAAGTAAGCGCCGTCTGCCTCGTGAAGCGGAGCGATCACCTCTGTATCGAATTTCTCATCGTAAGCACTGTTGATACAATGCTTTAACTCTTCCTCTGTATAATCTGTGAGAAGACGGCTCATAACCTCGTATGCGGTCTCCTGATAGGACATACCGGCCAGTTTAGCCATAGGAACGTCCAGTTTTGGGATGGAAGTCGGGACAAAAAGTCCTCCGTCCTCAGAAAGTCCTTTTAATACAGCAACGGAAGCAGGTACTGCCTCTCCGGTGCCTCTTGTACTCTTGTATAAAACCTGCATCTGATTCACAACCTTTCTATGATTCATTTTACACTGTTTGCTCTCATACTTTCATAAAATACCATAACTCATTTCAGTGGTCAAGCCTGCACACATACGAAACTGCACACAAAAATACCCGGCAGTTTGTCTCTGCCGGGTACGTAATTTAACCTTCTTTTGCTGTCTTTGCAGCTTTCTCTTTTTCTTTCTCTTCTCTTGCTTTTCTCTCGGCATTCGCCTTGTCGATGGCGATCTGTTCTGTCTCTGTTGGATAACGGTAGAATTCGTGAACGCCGTGCTGGAAGAGTCTTACCAGTTCATTGTCAAACCAGGCCATACCGTTTTTCTCGGCTGCGCTTCTCTGTACAAAGAACAGGGCGCCGTCGGAATAATCCTCACCCTCCATAGCGCGAAGCACTGCTTCCTTTGTTCCATCCGTAGGAACTGCATAGTAGAAGCTTCCGTCGTATACAGGAGAAAACTGTGCAACACCGCCGTTTACCTGGCAGATGACATCAGAGATATTATCCGGGAACTCCGGATGAGCCATACGGTTCATAATAACATTTGCGATCAGGATGCGGCCTTTGATATCCTCAGTACCGGCCTCTGATTCCACAATGCGGAGAAGATTGTCGTAATCGGCATCGGACATGATGTTTGCTCTTGATGCCATGTTCTCCACTTTCTCGTTCAGTTTTGCTACATTCGTCTTAGCAGATGCGGAGATATCCAGGCGGAAAGGATGTTCCTTTACCTTCTGAAATCTCTGGCCTACCATGACTGCCTCGCATGAGGTGCCCATTCTTTCGATCATTGTGCCCGGCATTGGGATATCTTCCACCACAGAGGCAATTCCGGCCATTCCGGATGGCAGTATTCCGTTTCCGTTTTCATCGATCATTGCGGATGCGTATACCGGATCATTCTTCTGAAGCAGCGGAATTCTGGTGCACACCAGGAGCGCAAGACTTACCAGGCCCCATGCAACCATCATCACAACACCTTTTACAGATCCTCCGGCATTTCTTCTTCTCCTTGCCGCATATTGTTTCCTGTTCATTGCAATTGTGTCCTTGTTTGTAATATTTTTATTTCTTTCGTTACATATTTTGTAACATTTTTGTAACTTATGAGAAAATTATATTTAACATAGCAACAATTGTCAAGAAAAAAATCCTGATTTTGGCTGTTTTTTTGTATTTATGACCAATAAACAGTTCTTTTCTGTCCTATCCGAAGATATTCAGCAGCAAAAATTCCGCAAGAATTTGTTATTCTTATCCGCAAAGGAACTATATATTGT
>JAGHUU010000140.1 GCA_018064695.1 Candidatus Blautia equi
ATCACCTACGGTAAGCCGGATGCCACGGAGGAGGAGATCATTGCAGCGGCAAAGGCCTCCCACGCCCACAGCTTTATCAGGAGGCTGCCGGATGGCTATGACACCGTGATCGCCGAGGACGGCGGAAACATCAGCCAGTCACAGAAGCACATCATGTGCAACACCAGAGTCATGCTGACCCTGCCGCCTATGCTCATCTTAGATGAGGCCACCAGCAGTATTGATACCCGAACAGAGATCCATATCCAGTCTGCTTTTGCAAGGATGATGAAGGGCAGGACAAGCTTTATTGTAGCCCACCGCCTTTCCACCATTCGGGAGGCCGATGTGATCCTGGTTATGAAGGACGGCCATATCATAGAGCAGGGCGATCATGAGAAGCTCCTGAAACAGGGCGGCTTCTACGCACACCTCTATAACAGCCAGTTCTGTTAGATCGTTAATACATAAAAAAGAAAGCCGACACAGTTACGTGTCGGCTTTCTGTATGCTTTTATAAATGCATTTATAAGATCAGATGAATCAGATGGAATCGAACTCGTCCACGATCTCTTTTGCAGGTGCAGGAGTGATAAGGCTCACTACTACGATTGCAACTGCTGCGCAGATGAATGCAGGAAGCAGCTCATAGATGGCAAGCACTCCGCCCATAGGAGCGATCATGTACTTCCAGATGAATACCATAGCACCACCAACGATCATACCTGCAAGAGCACCGTATTTGTTGGTACGTTTCCAGAACAGGGAGAAGAGCATAACCGGTCCGAATGCGGCACCGAAGCCTGCCCATGCAAAGGATACGATCTTAAATACAGAGCTGTTAGGATCTTTTGCAATAAATACAGAGAGGATAGCAATACCAAGTACGGTAAGTCTAGCAGCTACCATGGAAGCTTTGTCAGACATCTTCACACCAAAGGTATCCTGGATCAGGTTCTTGGAAAGGGAAGAGGAAGCAGCCAGAAGCTGGGAGTCTGCGGTGGACATGGTACATGCAAGGATACCTGCCAGGATAACACCGCCAAGGATGATAGCCAGGAATCCGTTCTCGCTTAATAACATTGCGGTTTTGATGATGAGGGTCTCAGCCTCAGAGGAGCCCTCCAGCATGCCGATGGCGCCTGCCTGGCTCATGCTGTATCCGATGATACCGATGAAGATTGCAACGCCCATGGAAATGACTACCCATACAGTTGCGATTCTTCTGGAAAGTGCAAGCTTGTTCTCATCCTCGATACCCATGAAACGGAGAAGGATGTGAGGCATACCGAAGTATCCAAGTCCCCATGCTGCTGTGGAAGCAATGGTGAGTACACCGTATGGGGAGGAGGTGTTGTCTGCCATGTTGTGCATAGCAGTGAGGCTTAAGTATCCGCTTAAGGATCTTGCGTTGTCCATAACAGCGCCAATTCCGCCTGCGGTGCGTACACCGAAAATAACTACGATGATCAGTGCAAGGGTCATAACGATACTCTGGATCAGGTCAGTGGTGCTGGCTGCCAGATATCCGCCAAGGGAGGTGTACGCTACGATGATGATAGCGCTGACGATCATAGCAGGCATATAGTTTACACCGAACAGTGTGGAGAAAAGTTTTCCACATGCTGCGAAACCGGATGCAGTGTAAGGTACGAAGAAGATAACGATGATGGCAGCGGAGATGGCCATCAGCATATGGCTCTTATCACGATAACGGTTCTCGAAGAAATCCGGAATGGTGATGGAGTTGTTGGCTTTTACGGTGTAGCGGCGAAGTCTCTTAGCTACAATAAGCCAGTTGAAATAAGTTCCTACAGCAAGACCGATGGCAGTCCAGCCTGCGTCTGCACAACCGGTGAGGTATGCAACACCAGGGAGACCCATCAGCAGCCAGCTGCTCATGTCAGATGCTTCCGCACTCATGGCGGTTACCAGTGGTCCGAGCTTTCTGCCGCCAAGGTAGAAATCACCGACACTGTTGTTACGTCTGGAATAGTAGACTCCTACGCCGACCATCATAGCCAGATAGAGGATGATGATCACAAGAAGTCCCATTGTGGATCCGTTCATAATAATTCTCCTTTACTCCTCGTTTTGCGTTAAATTAATAACTTCGACAGTATATCACAGTAAAGTGGTGAAAGCAAGGGTGAACCTTGTCATATTCGTCTTCCAGTGCCAAATATTTGTCCATCTGTGACGGACACCGACTATTTTCCGCCGTTCTTCTTTCATGAAATGTGGTTGACAAGAAGAAATACAGCGAGTACAATGAATTAGCACTCGCGTTAAATGAGTGCTAGCAATGCAAGGAGGAAGAACCTATGAGAACTGTACCTATTTATAACCTGATCCTTCTCCCAGACGTAACCTTACATTTTAAGAAAGATGTTTATGAAAATACACCAAACGCAGACATCACCGAGGGGGAGGACATCCTCTTTCTCATGATGAAAGAACCTAAGCTGAAGGAGGCCGTTGTTACAGATGATTTCTATCCGGTGGGCATTACCGCTGTGGTGGAACGCATCGATGACGATGGAAATCTTAAGGTCCGCACAAGGGGCCGTGTCACGGTAAACTGCGTGGAACTGGAAAACGGAAGCCTGCAGGCAGAGGCTGTAAACCGCCCGGAAACTGTGGACTTAACCGAGGAAGAGCAGAAGGAGCGCTTTGAGAAGATCCGCGAGGACTACCTTCACTTTGTGCAGCGCTTCCAGTGGGGCATCCTGGCCCGCGGCTATATCCTGAACTACCGCAATATCAACGAGTTTGCCTGCTCCTCCACAGGACTGGCATCCTTAAGCTGGGCGGAAAAGTACGAGATCATCGCACAGGATTCCATGAAGGCCCGCTATGACCTTATTGAGGAAAAGGTCCGCGAGATCATTGAGATGGCAAAGATCAGCGACGAAGCAGACCAGGAAGAGGAGTCCGACCAGGAAAAACGCTACCGTGAGCACGCTATTAAAAAGAAAATTGCCTATCTCCAAAAGGAGCTGGACGACATGCATCCGGAAAACGTGTCCGATATCCGCAAGTACGAGCTTGCCATCGAGGAGTCCGGAATGAACGACATTGCCAGAAAAGAGGCAGAGAAGGTCTTAAACCGCCTGAAACAGGAGGGACCGGACAGCCATGAATACGGCATGCTCTGCGACTATCTGGATTTTGTTACCACCCTTTCCTGGAAAAAACAGGAATACAAACCGATCGACCTTGAAAAAGCAGAACAGATCCTGAACGAGGATCACTATGGCCTTAAGAAGGTCAAGGAGCGCATCATTCAGCAGCTGGCTGTTATGGCTTTAAATAAGAAGCAGTCCGGTTCTATCCTGCTCTTTGCCGGAGCACCCGGTACCGGAAAGACCAGCGTTGGCCAGAGCATCGCCAAAGCTCTCGGCAGAGAATATGTCCGCATCAGCCTTGGCGGTATCCGCGACGAGGCAGAAATCCGCGGTCACAGAAGAACCTACGTGGGCGCTATGGCCGGACGCATCATGGAGGCAGTTAGAAGAAGCGGCGTTTCCAACCCTGTCATTGTACTGGATGAGGTGGACAAGCTGGTGCATGACCACAGCGGTGATCCTGCAGGCGCACTTCTTGAGGTGCTGGACCCTGAGCAGAACAACAACTTCACCGATCACTACATGAATGTGCCGTATGACCTCTCAGATGTCATGTTCATCTGCACCGCAAACTATATCGACTATATCCCAGACCCGCTGTTCAACCGTATGGAGTATATTGAGTTCCCAAGCTATACGCCTACCGATAAATTCCATATCGCCAGGAAGCATCTGATCCCTCAGGCAAAAGCAGCATCCGGAATTCCTGCAAAGGATCTGAAGATCTCCGATGCTGCCATCCGCCGCATTATCATGGACTATACCATGGAGTCCGGTGTCCGTGGGCTTAAGAAACGCATGGATAAGCTCTGCCGCACCGCCGCTGTGAAATATATTAAAGAAGCAAAGGCTATCAGCGTCACCGGCAAAAACCTGACCACATTCCTTGGCAGAACACCGATCTATCCGGATAAGAAGATCAAGCATCCTGTGCCGGGAATGGTAAATGGTCTGGCCTGGACCCCGTACGGCGGAACCATCACCGTTGTGGAGACCCGTCTGGTACCCGGCCGCGGCGGCCTGATCCTCACCGGTTCCATTGGAGAAGTGATGAGAGAATCCGTGCAGATCGCATGGACACTTGCCAAAGCAGCCCTTTCAGCGGAGGAGTATGACAGGATCAAGGACAAGGATCTGCATGTACACTTCCCGGACGGTGCCACCCCTAAAGACGGCCCATCCGCCGGAATCACCATCTTCCTGGCAGCAGCATCCCTCCTGGACAATATGATCATAAATCCTGACTTTGCCATGACGGGTGAGATCTCCCTGCAGGGCCGCGTGATGCCAATTGGCGGTCTGCCTGAGAAGCTTATGGCAGCCCAGAGAGCCGGCATCAAAAAGGTACTTATCCCATTCGACAATGTTCCGGATCTGGAGGACGTGCCGGAGGAAGTAAAGGAAAGCCTTAAGATCATTCCGCTTAAGACCCTGAAAGATCTTTTCAAGGTCAAAGATCTGGCAAAACCTGCACCGGAACCCGCAGCGAAACCTGAGGAGAAACCGGAAGAAGAGCCTGCAGAGGGAAGTACAGAAAAAGCGGCAGAAGAACCTGCCGAAGGAACTGCGGAAAAAGCGGCAGAAGAACTTAAGGAAAATACTGCTGAAAATACCGTGAAAAAATAGCCATAACCGAAAAAATGTGGTACAATAAAGGATAAGTCTTTTACCTGTCCTTTTTTGTGCCATTTTTTTGTCACAGGAAAGTGCTGTGACACACTCTTTGATATGAAAAGGTCAGGCGGAAACTGAAGCATAAGATAGAAAGAGTGTATGTTTAATGTTACTGTTTGCCGGTAGGGCGGTGAACAGTAAAGGTTCAGTAAAGGAACAGGTGTCCATGGAGAGTATAAAATTTTGGGTTCAGGAGAAGAAAAAATGGCTCATCACAGCAGCGGTCCTCATCATAGCCGCTGTAGCCTTCGGCGCATTTTTCTTTTCTTATTATAAGGTAAAGAATGTTACTGTCATGGGAAGCAACCATTATAAAGAGGCTGAGATCAGAAAGATGGTCCTGAAGGGGCCGTTTTCCGACAACTCCGTGCTTGCCCCCATCCTGTATTCAAAGGACGGCATAGAGGACATTCCTTTTATAAAGGGATACAGCGTAACCGCCCAGAGCCGTGATACCATCTGTATCACATTAAAAGAAGAGCTTCCGGTTGGCTGCGTGCCATACCTGGATCAGTATATTTATTTTAACAAAGAAGGCATCTTTGCAGAGAGCTCCTATGAGAGAGACCCTGCCATCCCGTTCTTTGACGGTATTGAACTTAACACCGTGGTAAGAGGAGAAGCCCTCCCTCTGGCGGGGGACAGCGTGCTGAACACAGCCGTGGCTCTGAATACCATTTTCAAGAAAAACCAGCATAGACCGGACGACATTCAGTTTGACGGAAACAATATCACACTGATCTACGGAACCATCACAGTCTGCCTTGGCAAAGACCAGTTCCTGGAAGACAAAATGGCCCGCATGCTTGCCATCCTCCCAAAGCTTGAGGACGAGGAAGGCATCCTTCATATGGAAGGAATCAACGAGCATGTGAAGGTAGTCACCTTTGAGCGCGTTATGGGAGAAGTCACATCTGCCAACTGGAAAGGCGGCTACGATGAGTACGGCGACTTCACCGGCGACGGTGAGTACGATGAGAAGGGTCGTCACGTAGGTCCAAGACCAATGAGTGAATATGACTACGCCATGGAAGCCTGGGCCGGCGGCTACGATGACGACGGCGATTTCACCGGCTGGGGATCCAGAGACAAGTACGGCAACTTACTCGGCGCTTTCCCAAGCAGAGAGGAGTTCGATTCCTGGACAGACTGGCACGGCGGCTATGATGAAAACGGAAGCTATACCATCACCGGTCCGTATGACAGAAACGGCGGTTATGCAGGCCCGAATCCATACCGCGAGGAAGTGGTTGACGAGAAGAAGACCAGCTCAAGCGACGATTCTTACAGCGAAGACGGCTACAGTGAAGAATCCTACAACGAAGACTATTACGGTGAGAATTCTTACGGTGACGGCTCCGGCGGTTTTGTGGATCCTCATGATGAAGCTTATTACGATTCCCTGTATGATTTCGACAGCTACTGATCCAGCAAAAACTCTGTTTTTCTGACTTTTCCTGCCCGGAATTGCTAAAAAAAATATAAAAATTTTCAGTTATATATTGCGAAATCAATTGAAAAAAAGTAATATGTTTATGTATCTTGCCTATAGTGGATAAGTGAATTTAATTTTAATGAAGAATATGTATAACGAATGGAAATAAAGGAGGAAGTACGTTGTTAGAGATTATGACAAACGAGGCTGAGTCTGCTGCAAAGATTATTGTGATCGGTGTCGGCGGCGCAGGAAACAATGCAGTAAACAGAATGGTGGAAGAGGCCATCAGTGGAGTAGAGTTTGTAGGTGTAAATACCGATAAACAGGCTCTTACCTTATGTAAGGCTCCAACAGTACTTCAGATCGGCGAAAAGATCACAAAAGGTCTTGGCGCAGGAGCACAGCCTGAGGTAGGCGCAAAAGCAGCAGAGGAGAGCATCGAGGAAGTAAAAGCTCTGATCGAGGGTGCGGACATGGTATTCGTTACCTGCGGTATGGGCGGCGGAACCGGAAGCGGTGCAGCACCTGTAATCGCAGCAGCAGCTAAGGAGATGGGAATCCTCACCGTAGGTGTTGTTACCAAACCTTTCCGTTTCGAAGCTAAGACCAGAATGGCAAACGCTTTAAACGGTATTGAAAACTTAAAGAAGAGCGTGGATACTCTCATCGTTATCCCTAATGATAAACTTCTGGAAATCGTTGATCGTCGTACCACCATGCCGGATGCACTTAAGAAAGCTGATGAGGTTCTTCAGCAGGCAGTTTCCGGTATCACCGACCTTATCAACCTTCCATCTCTTATCAACCTTGACTTTGCAGATGTTCAGACCGTTATGACTGACAAGGGAATCGCTCATATCGGTATCGGCGAGGCAAGAGGAGATGACAAAGCTCTCGAGGCAGTTAAGATCGCAGTTGAGTCTCCACTTCTTGATACCAGCATCAAGGGTGCATCCCACGTTATCATCAACATCAGCGGAGACATCTCCCTTATGGATGCAAACGATGCAGCTAACTATGTACAGGAACTCACCGGAGAGGATACCAACATCATCTTTGGTGCTATGTATGATGATACCGTTGCTGATTTCGCACGCATCACCGTTATCGCTACCGGACTTGCTGAGACTCCACAGAGAACCACAAACTTCGGCAGCAGAGGCGGCAGCGCAGTTGGCAGATCCGGACTTGGCGGTGGCTACAGAAGACCGGTTGCACCTGCTCCACAGGTACCAACTTCCCAGCCAAGCTACAGCGGAAGCATGCCTGGATTCAACCTTCCAAACTCTAACGCAGGCCAGTATGCTCCAAAAGCACCTAGCAGCACCGTTCAGAGAAAAGACATCCAGATCCCTGACTTCCTCAGAAACAGATAAGATCTTTATTTACGGGGACGCCGCACATGCTGCGTCCCCGGTTTTTTAAAACACTGAAAAAGTACAGAAAAGTGTTGACATACCACTTTGTCAGTGGTATTCTGTATAGGTACGTAAAGAAAGTAGAGTTCCACTCTCACCTCAGCGCATCAGGCGGCTCGGGTTCAATATCGGAAGACATAAGGTTTATTCATTGTGTATTCAGATTCTGAGAGTGTGGATTTCTGTCCATACTTTTTTTATTGTATAAGGAACATCAATTGGTTATCAGTGATTCGTGCGAATCACGATTCATCAGGTATGGAGGTACAAAACCATTAGCAATTTAATGATTAATGAACAGATCAGAGACAAAGAAGTCCGCGTAATTGGTCCTGAAGGTGATCAGTTAGGAATTATGTCCGCTAAGGATGCCATGTTAAAAGCTCAGGAAGCTGGACTGGATCTGGTAAAGATTGCTCCGCAGGCGAAACCACCGGTATGTAAGATCATCGACTATGGTAAATACCGTTATGAGCTTGCCAGAAAAGAAAAAGACGCCAAAAAGAAACAGAAAACCATCGAGATTAAGGAAGTTCGTCTCTCTCCTAATATCGATACCAACGACCTGAACACAAAAGCCAATGCGGCAAGAAAGTTCCTCACCCATGGTGATCGCGTAAAGGTAACCCTTCGCTTCCGCGGACGTGAGATGGCACATATGCAGAGCAGCAAACATGTGCTGGACGATTTTGCAGAGCTTCTTGCAGACTGCGCAGTCATTGAAAAACCTGCCAAAGTCGAGGGAAGAAGCATGACCATGTTTTTAACTGAAAAACGTTAAAATAGAAACTCAAAGCTTAAGGAGGAAATTACAATGCCAAAGATCAAAACTTGTAGAGCAGCAGCAAAACGTTTCAAAAAGACAGGAACCGGAAAACTGGTAAGAAATAAAGCTTATAAGAGCCATATCTTAACTAAGAAATCTCAGAAGAGAAAGAGAAACCTCAGAAAGTCTACTGTTGTTGACGCTACAAACTTAAAAGCAATGAGAAAGGCTATGCCATACATCTAATTCTTAGATCGGCAGTCAATGAAATCGTAGATACTGAAAGAAGACAAACAGGAGGATATTGAGAAATGGCAAGAATTAAAGGCGGCTTAAACGCAAGAAAAAAACATAATCGTGTATTAAAACTGGCAAAGGGCTACAGAGGAGCTCGTTCCAAACAGTATAGAATCGCTAAACAGTCTGTAATGAGAGCTCTTACCAGCGCTTACGCAGGCAGAAAACAGAAAAAACGTCAGTTCAGACAGCTCTGGATCGCTCGTATCAACGCAGCAGCAAGAATGAACGGCCTTTCCTACAGCAAACTGATGCACGGCCTTAAAGTAGCTAACGTAGACATCAACAGAAAGATGCTTGCAGAGCTTGCAGTTAACGATGCAGCTGGCTTCGCAGCACTTGCTGAGGTTGCTAAGAAAGCACTTGCTTAATTAAAGTTTTATTTCGTAAATCAAGCCCTTTGGGATCACCCAAAGGGCTTTTTTGTGTGTAAAAAAGTGGGTAAAAAAAGTAAAGAAAGGTAAACTGGAGATTACAGAAAGGAAAAACTGGGGTGGTAAGATATCATCAACCCCACTATGCCCAAAATAGGTGGGCACAGAGGTATGTAGAAAGGAGATAAGAAAATGAAGAAAGGAAAAGCCAGAAGATTTCTTGCCTATGTAATGACATTTCTGATGCTGATTCAGCAGACCGGATTAAACATCATGGCAGAAGACGCAACACTGGAAGGTATCCAGGTGGCATCTGAGGTTTCTGTGCAGCCAGAGCCTGCATCCGAGACCCCTGCGGAAGCACCGGAAGTAAAAACAGCTCCGGAAACCCCTGCAGAAACAGTTGCTCCACAGGCAGAACAGCCTGCACCGGAAGCCCCTGTAGTAGTGGTACCAACAGAGCCGGAAGCTCCGGTACAGGAAGCACCGGCTGAAGAGCCAGCTGATTCCGGTAAAACAGAAGAGGTACTGCCTCCTGTGGAAACCGAGGAAGAGCAGCCCGAGGTAGAAGTACCTGCAGAGGAGCAGACCCCTGACGCTGCAGAACCTGATGCTGAGGAGGATCCTGAGGATATCGAAAATCCGGAGGAGATCGAGAACCCGGAGGATGTTGAAAATCCTGAGGAGATCGAGAATCCTGAGGATGAAGAAGATCCTGAGGAAGCTGAAGAATCCGAAGAGGAAGAGGCAGAGGAGAAAGCAGATCTTTATGCTTACGTTACCCAGCAGGTATATGAGAAGGATGAGGAGACCCTCGGTCTTATCTATACCATCACTGTAAACAACGTGCATGAGACTGCAAATGCAGAAGCTGTTGCTATCCAGGCAGGATTCGATGCAAACACCGTATTTACTAATGATGGACGTCAGAGTGAGGGCCTCATTTATGTGCCTGATACCATGAACGTACCATCCTCTCTTGCGTTAAAAGCGCAGGTGGATGCTTCCCTTTATACTTCTGAGGTCGTATGGGCTGATCAGAGTATTGAGGCAGGATCCGGTAAAAACTATGTCTTCTATGCAGACGTTGCAGAGGGCGTAGAGAAACCTGAAGATCTGAAAACTGTTTTCTATGTGGACGGCGAGCGCATTTCTTCCGAAAACATCATCTGGATCGGCGCAGAGCTGATTCAGGAGAAAGAGGAAGAGCCTACCAGAACCGTATATTCCTATGAGGATGGAAATGTTTCTGTAACTGCAACCCTTTCCTCCGCAAAAGCTGTTCCGGATGATGCTCTGTTCAGAGTAACCCAGATCACCCAGTCTTCCGGTTACAACTATGACGCATATATGGCAGCCCTGAATGCCAATTCCGATGCAATTCTTGACACCGCTAAGGATGATCACGAAGTTGTTGTTGAGGAAAAAGGACAGAAGGACAAAGCTGCTTTTGATGAATCCAACGTACTTCTCTATGACGTGGCTTTCATGACCCAGGAGAGAGACGAGGACGGCAAGGTTATCTCCGATAAACTGGTAGAGTACCAGCCAACCGAGGGAAGCGTAACCTTTAACTTCGTATTTAAGAGAAACCAGATCACCAGAATTGAAGAGGCAGAGAAAGAGGAGGACGTAGCTGTCGTTCACCTTCCTCTGACTGATGCGGTTCGTGATTCTGTAGATTCCACCGCAGAGGCTACTAACATTTCTGCAGCTGATATCAATCAGGAGATCGTTTCTGCTTCCTTAGCAGGAATTGGTGAAGGCGCAGCGGACACCGCAGTCTTTACTCTTTCTGATCTCTCTGCAGTGGCATTCGTAAATGCTAACGACAGTACCGAGCTTCAGCCTGCAAGCAGCACAGATGTCTTTGGTATCATGGGAAATGCTGCCCAGTATTTCATTATTACTGATACTTATGAGAAGAATGCGCATATTCAGGCAAACTTTGCTACCAAGGAGCTGATCTGTAATTCCACCGAGACCAACCTTACTGGTTTTGGTCCTACCGAGGCGGATTATATGATCGGAAAGACCTCCGGAAATGCTACCATCAAGCTGGCAGACGATGTTTTCTGCTGGTATGGTGAGGATGCTAACATCACATACGATAACCCTGCAACTGCTTATCAGACAACTGAGAGCTCCATTATCGGTCTTATTGACAGCATGAAGGCTGTGCCTGTAAATAATCTGTCTGCTATTTATAACAGCACCAATTCCTATATCATCAAAGAGGGAAATGAGCTGGATCTTACCACACAGCCGGATGGAACCTACTCCTTTAATGTAGACAGCTGGTTTGATGCTGCAGGCAACATGAGAGGCGATATCAACATTAAGAAGAATCCTGGCCAGACTGTAGTACTTACTGTTACCAAGAGTGGTACACTGAATCTGGGACAGCCTGCAATTAATGGATCTAAAGCTTCCAATGCTAACTCTGCAGACCTTGATACTGCTACCCATCTGATCTGGAATATCACCGGAACTGCTGATATTCATGAGACCGGAAGCACTATTGCTACCGTGATTGCACCGAAGTCTACTGTAAGACAGAACGGTGTATCCGGTGGATGGCTGGTTTGTAACTACTACAAACAGGATGGATGTGAGTTCCATGGCCTCTGGTCCGGAACACATAAGACACATCTTACCCAGGGATTTGAGGTTAAGAAGACCATTCTTGATGAGAATAATGCAGAGAAGACCCCTGGCGGTCAGGTACAGATCTTTAACTTTGAGTTAGAGGTTCTGCGTGACGGTGAGTGGGAACATCTGGCTACTCTGAAGAATGATAACGGTGGAAATGCACAGGAATCCTTTAAAGTACAGGGCCTTCCACTGTCTGATAGTATGGCTACACATACAACTGAGCATATGTACTACCGCTTATATGAGCAGGACAGCCCTGTTTATGGTATTGGTAGCGATAGTACCATGTATATCGTGGACATTGATCTGTCTACAGGAGTACCTGTTTTCTATAAAGCAAACTCCATTGATACCTGCAACGACACGAATAGGGTTTCTGAGCTGAAATTCAGAAACAAAGTTAACTTAAGACCTGTAACCGGATATAAGTTCTGGAGAGGTGACGATCCGGAGAAGCGTCCTGCGTCTATCAGAGTTCAGATTCAGAGAAAGAATAAAGATGGCGAATGGGAACAGGTAAGAGACAAAGAGGCAAGTGATGCAAGCGGCAAGTTTGTACCAAGAGAGCTGACCATCTCCGCTGCTGATGGATGGCGTTATGTCTTTGAAGATCTTCCTATTATTGACCTTGAGACCGATAAGATCAATGAATATCGTGTTATTGAGTTAGATGTTCCGGATGGATATGAGGTTTCCTACAATACAACAGTGACTGCAGAGCTGAAATTCAAAAATGTATGGAATGATGACTGGATGTCTCTGTTTGGTAAGCAGATCGTGCTTCAGCGCAAAGTGGGAGATAAGGAGTGGGAGAATACTTCCTATAAAAAGGTGATTCCTATGTACAGCTCTGCAAATCAGTTCTCCTTCAGAGTGACTAAGCTGCCTTACAAGACTGCTGATGGAGAGGATATTTCTTATCGATTTGCAACAGATGAGAGCGTGCAGAGTGCGTTTGATGCGTTAAAAGTTGAGCTGATCAATATGGTGCAGGCGGGTGTGACTAATACTAAGCCAACCCCTACCCCAACCAATACCCCTGGTCCGGGACCAAGCAATACCCCAACCAGTGCACCGACTAATACCCCAACCAGCACACCAACCAACACACCAACAAATACGCCGACGAACACACCAACCAACACCCCAACAAATACACCAACAAATACGCCGACGAACACCCCAACAAATACACCAACAAATACACCAACTAATACACCAACCAACACGCCTACGAATACACCAACAAATACGCCGACGAATACAC
>JAGHUU010000072.1 GCA_018064695.1 Candidatus Blautia equi
GGTGAACAGCGCGCCAAACGGTACCATGATGTACATAAGTACAACAAAAGCTGCTGCAAGACCGCAGAGGATACAGAGCGGAATAGTCACACTCTTATCCATGATAGCCATACGTGCACGGGAAGCTTTTCCGGTTAAGGTGGCTGCAGTCTTCTTCTCCAGATAATATTTCTGGATCAGGAACAGTACCAGAGTCAGCGACAGAAGCACCACGGACATAGCTGCCGCACCGGTGGAATCGTAAGCACCGGTTACCTGCAGATAGATGGTGGTGGCAAGTGTGTCGTAAGAACCACCGATCAGCATAGGGTTTGCAAAGTCGGCAACAGACTCAATAAAGGTAACTAAAAATGCATTTCCAAGTCCCGGAAGAAGTAATGGGAAGGTTACACTTGTAAATACTTTCCATCTGGTAGCGCCCATATCGCGGGTAGCCTCCTCAAGGGATGGATCGATATTTTTTAAGAGACCCTTCAGCATCAGGTAACATACCGGGAAGAAGGTCAGTGTCTGTACAATGGCAATACCTTTCAGACCATAGACATTGGAATCATAGATATGCAGCAGGGATCTGGTGATGATACCGCTTCGTCCAAAGAGCATGATCATGGAAAGAGAAAGCACGAACGGCGGGGAAACTACAGGCAGCATGGAAACCACTGCAAAAAGTTTTTCCAGAACCTTAGGTACACGCACATAGATCTCCACATAGGCGAACAGAAGTCCGATGCCTGTGGAAGCCACACCGGTGATCACACCAAGTGCCAGTGTATTGGTGAAGGCCTTCCGGAAGCGCTCCATACTGAGAACTCTTTTGAAAACCTCCGCGGTGAGACGTCCCTCTGTATAGAAGCTGTCAACCAACAGCATCAGAAGGGGATACAGGATAAACAATGTCAGAAAAACAAGAAGAACAACGATCATGCTGATCAGGATCGGATCAGAGAAGAACTTTTTCCGCTCCAGTCTGGCATTCTGATTCTTTGCCATTCTGATTTCCTCCTTTCGGACAGAATGTCTGTCATAATATAAAAAGGGGATGATTTCTCATCCCCTCCTAAATTTCATTCAATTACTCAGTAAGGAAACGATCGTCAGCGGAATCGCCGAGAGCTGCAAAATAGTCCTCAACGTACTGAGCGATGTTAGCTTTTGCATCCTCGAAATCGTAGTCGATGGTGTTGTTCATATCAAGACCGAACTGGGTAGCTTCCTCAGGCTGGGTAGCGTTGGAAAGTACCAGGAACTGATAGGAACCGTTCTCTTTAGCGATGTCTACACAGTCAGGGCTGAGAGCGTACTCGATCCAGAGTTTTGCTGCGTTTGGATGAGCTGCACCTTTGAAGATAGCGGTTGCACCGATCTCGAAGGAAGTTCCGTCTGCAGGAACGATAAGCTGGATGTTGTCATATCCCTGAAGGATCTGGTAAATACCGTCATGAAGGAAACCAACACCGATGACGCACTCTCCAGGACCTACCATCTTGGATGGGCCGGAACCGGATTTGGTGTACTGTGCTACGTTAGCATCGAGGGCTTTGAAGTACTCCATAGCCTCGTCATGGCCTTTCATCTGAACCATGGTGTTGATGATCAGTTTAGCGGTACCAGCGGTATTTGGGTTGGACAGCATGATGAGACCTTTGTACTCTTCTTTCAGAAGATCATCCCAGGTCTGTGGAGCCTCAAGACCAAGACGGTCAAGCTCTTCGGTGTTAACCATGAATCCAAGGATTCCTTTGTAAATGCCGTACCAGTTGTTGTCAGCATCTTTGTACTCGTCGCCGATGAGGTTTACTGCGTTTGCAGCGTCATAAGCCTCAAGAAGGTCTGCTGCTACTGCCTCGTTGTAAGGATCGGTAGTGCCGCCGAACCATACATCACCGGATGGATTTCCGGCTTCCTCGGAGATCTTGGTGTAAACCTCGGAGGTGGAAAGTCTCTGGTAAGCTACTTTGATTCCGTACTCGGACTCAAACTTCTGGCAGGCTGCTGCAAGGTACTCTTCCTCACAGGAACCGTAAACGGTAAGTTCTCCCTCTGCCTGTGCTGCTGCAAGAAGATCATCTTCTGCCATAACAGGCGCTGCCAGCATAGCTGCAGCTGCAACACATGCGATCAGTTTTGCAAATCTGTTTTTCATGTTGTAAATCCTCCTTGATAGAATTCTTCTTTCGGGCAAATTATGGTTTTTCCATAAATCCCGTCCTTATGAACCCTATTTTATCAGCAATTATACACAAAATCAACAATAATTATTCAACAGTTACAGACTTGGCCAGGTTACGCGGCTTATCTACATCCAGACCCTTTGAAACGGATACATAGTATCCCATAAGCTGCAGCGGAACCACTGCCAGGGAAGCGGCAAAATGCTTGTCTGTCTTAGGAATATAGACTGTAAAGTCCGCGGTGTCCTCAATATTATAGTTTCCAAAGGTGGTAAGTCCCATCAGATAACCGCCGCGGGCCTTCACCTCAACCATGTTGCTGACGGTCTTCTCATAGAGATCCTGCTGGGTGACAACACCTACCAGCAGAGTGCCCTCCTCAATAAGGCTGATGGTACCATGCTTCAGCTCTCCTGCAGCATAGGCCTCACTGTGAATGTAGGAGATTTCCTTCATCTTAAGGCTGCCCTCCAGGGAAATAGCATAGTCGGTGCCGCGTCCGATAAAGAAAATATCCTTTGCATTGGCAAATTTAGCAGCAAACCACTGAATACGCTCTTTATCCTCCAGAATTCTGTTGATCTTCTCAGGGATGGTCTTCAGTTCTTTCAGATATGCCTGATACTCTTCGTCTGTGATCATTCCGCGCACATATGCAAACTGAATTGCAAGCAGATAAGAAGCAATGAGCTGTGCGGAATAAGCCTTGGTGGTAGCTACGGCGATCTCCGGTCCTGCTACTGTGTAGAACACATTATCAGCCTCGCGGGCAATGGAGGAACCAACCACGTTGACAATACCAAGGGTACGAATGCCAAGGTCCTTAGCCTTACGAAGTGCTGCCAGGGAATCGGCAGTCTCGCCGGACTGGGAAATAATAACTACCAGGGCATCTTTATTCAGCAGCAGTTTTCTGTATCGGAACTCGGAAGCCAGCTCTACACGAACCGGAATTCCCGCAATATCCTCAATCACATACTGCGCTGCCACACCTACGTGGTAAGCAGAGCCGCATGCCACAATGTGAATATCAGAGATCCTGCGGATCTCATCCTCGGTAAGGGCCATAGTAGAAAGATCTATTGCCAGCTGGTCCCCTTTCTCAGTAATAACGGAACCCATAGTATCAGCTACAGCTTTAGGCTGCTCGTGGATCTCCTTCATCATGAAATGCTCATATCCGCCGCGCTCTGCTGCCTGAGCATCCCATTTGATCTCCACCAGTTCTTTTTCAATGACTTCGCCGTCCAGGTTGAAGAATGTTGCCTCACCTGCTGCCAGACGTGCCATTTCATAGTTTCCAATATAGTACACGTTTCTGCTGTATTTTAAGATTGCAGGAACATCGGATGCCACATAGGTCTCGCCGTCGTTTACACCGATGATCATTGGGCTGTCTTTTCTGGCAACATAGATCTCGCCCGGATAATCTGCAAACATAACTGCCAGAGCGTAGCTTCCGCGCACACGCACCATGGTCTTAGCCAGAGCGTCAATAGGGCCAACGTTATATTTCTTATAATAATAATCGATCAGATTAATGGCGATCTCTGTATCAGTCTGGGACTGGAAAACATAGCCGTGACGGATCAGTTTTTCCTTCAGTTCCTGATAATTCTCAATAATGCCGTTATGCACGCCAACTACCTGACGGTCTCCGGAAGCATGCGGATGCGCATTCTGCTCAGATGGCTCACCGTGGGTTGCCCAGCGTGTATGACCGATACCGCAGGTACCGATGACAGCCTGTCCTTCGTTGGTCTTATCTGAAAGCTTTTTCAGACGGCCCTTTGCCTTTACGATCTCCACTGCGGAGCTGCCGTCGCGAACTGCCAGTCCGGCAGAATCATATCCACGGTATTCCAGCTTGGAAAGACCATCCAGCAGAATAGGTGCTGCCTGATTCTTACCTGTATATGCTACGATACCACACATAATCGTATTCCTCCTGTTATCAGCTTAAGCTGTAAATGTAATCTTTATTTCCCAATACTTGCAAAAAACAATTCATAAAAATCGTCCTGCTCCTCAAGCTTTGGAGAATTCTCCCCGCCGCCGTTTGTACTTCTTTTCATAGCAGCATGGAACTCCTCGCCCGCGGTCAGAACATCCATCTCATAGAGCATATAGCCGCGTTCTCTGCACACTCTGCAGAATGCGCTCAGAGGATTTGCCTCTTTGCGGGTCTCAAGAAGCTGCTGACGCAGTTCCTCATTCTTTAATGCTGCTTTCTGTAAATCATCGAGAATTGATAAAGTATCCATGATTCATTCCTCCTCGCTATGCAGATTTTAATGGAATTTCCTGCATATGTAAATGTTTTTTTGCATGCATATCATCTATTTTCCCGGTATTTCACAGTCCGATGGATATGCGTATTATAATAGCATAAATTGTGCTTTATGTAAAACAAAAAGGAGCCATAGCAGCTTTCAGTACTATGCTCCTTTGCATTTGTTTATTACTCCTGTTTTAATGCAGAACGGTAAAAGCAGGTTCTGTTTCCTGTATGGCAGGCTGCCCCTACCTGCTCCACACGCGCCAGCAGGGTGTCATTGTCACAGTCGATGTAAAACGCTTTTACATACTGTACATGTCCTGAAGTGAGGCCCTTGGTCCACAGTTCGTTTCTGCTGCGGCTCCAGTAAGTCATGAGCCCAAGCTCCATGGTTTTGTTGTAGGATTCCTCGTTCATGTAAGCCAGCATCAGCACCTCATCATTGGTATCATCCTGCACAATCACAGGCACCATGCCATCGCTGTTCAGTTTCATATCAGCCCAGGTAAAGGCCGGCTTTAACGGGGAACCCGCTTTATATAAAATCTTATTATCCATATATTCTCCGATTCCGATCCTGATTATAAGCTTCCCTTGGTGGAAAGAACATCTGTGATTCTCTCATCATACATGGTAGCGGCATCCAGCGCTTTTGCAAAAGCCTTGAACATAGCCTCCGCAACGTGATGATTGTTTCCGCCTGTGAGAACCTTGATATGCAGGTTCATGCCTGCGGTATAGGAAATGGCATAGAAGAACTCCTTTACCATCTCTGTGGACATATCACCTACACGGTCTGCTGTAAATGTGTAATCCCAGGAGAAATAAGGTCTGCCTGAAAGGTCCACCGCACAGAGCACCAGCACCTCATCCATAGGAAGAATGCAGCTGCCGTAGCGCTTGATTCCTCTCTTATCTCCCACTGCCTCTTTAATAGCTGTGCCAAGAACGATTCCGGTGTCCTCAATGGTATGATGGTCATCCACCTCAAGGTCGCCGTCAACTTCCACCTTCAGGTCAAAAAGTCCGTGTCTGGCAAAGCCATCCAGCATATGGTTAAAGAAGCCTACACCTGAATTCAGTACTGCTTTTCCTGTACCGTCAAGATCCAGCTTTAAAGAGATCTTTGTCTCCTTTGTATTTCTTGTGATATCCGCTACTCTGGACATAATCTGCTCCTTATCAATCTTCTTCGTTTTCAAATCTTACAGCAATGGAATTTGCGTGTGCTGTCAGCTGCTCGCTCTTTGCAAACTGTTCGATATCCTTGTGGATCTTCTTCAGCGCCTCACGGCTGTAGTAAACGATACTGGATTTCTTAATGAAATCATCCACAGAAAGTGCGGAGAAGAATTTAGCGGTTCCGTTGGTAGGAAGTACGTGGTTTGGTCCTGCGAAATAATCGCCCAGCGGCTCAGAGCTGTTCTCTCCAATAAAGATCGCACCGGCATTCTTTACTTTCATCATCACTTCAAAAGGATTCTTTGTGACGATCTCCATGTGCTCGGATGCAATGGCGTTGGCTGCATCGATAGCATCATTCATGGTCTCGGCGATCAGGATATATCCAAAGTTGTCCAGGGATTTCTGAATGATCTCTTTTCTGGAGAGGATCTCCACAAAGCCCTTCACTTCCTCATCTACTTTCTTCGCAAATTCCTCATCTGTGGTGATAAGAATTGCGGATGCAAGCTCGTCGTGCTCAGCCTGGGAAAGGAGGTCGGCAGCCACATAGCGTGGATTTGCGCTCTCATCAGCCAGAACCAGGATCTCACTTGGGCCTGCTACAGAATCAATACTTACGTGTCCGTATACGGATTTCTTTGCAAGGGCTACGAAAATATTTCCGGGTCCTACGATCTTATCTACTTTTTCAATGCTCTCGGTTCCAAACGCAAGGGCCGCAATAGCCTGGGCACCGCCTACTTT
>JAGHUU010000007.1 GCA_018064695.1 Candidatus Blautia equi
AGAACCGTTCTTACTTCCTGTATGAATCTCTGTCAGAAGCCATTCGAACAGGTAGATGATGAAGATGCAGCAAAGATCTTTGAGTTATATAAAGGCAATTGTACAGCCAGAACCTCATACACTTATTTCACTATATTAAAGAGATTTTCCAACTATCTCATAGAAAATGATAGTCTGCCGGGGTATGATACCAATCCGTTTCTTCCCCATTTTCTGTATTTTCAGAATCTGATCAGCAGTAAGGACTACACGATAATATCCCTGGATGAATTTGATCAGTTATTAAAAGCAGCCAGAATAGATTCACAGTATTATGCTATTCTTGTACTCATCTATAGAACTGCTATCAAGCCGGATCTGATCTGTGATATAAGGATCGGGGATTTTTATAATGATGCGTCCGGTACTTATCTCAGGATCACAAAGAACAGGAAAGAGCAGATTCTCCTGATTCCGGAAGACCTGGTGAAGATCCTTGATGCTTATGTCAAGGACTATCGTATAGACCTTCAGGACAGCGCCCGATATCTGTTTCTGAACAAGCATCATAAAAAGATGGATGAGCGCACACTGGAGCGCATGATGCATATGCTCTGTACGGAAGCAGGGCTTGGAAACCGCTATACGCCCCACGATATCAGAAATTCAGCTGCCGCATTGTTATTTGAGTACGGTGCTACATCAGCCCAGGTTGCGGATCAGCTGAAGATATCCATGACCCATGTCAACCGCTATGACCGAAGGACGATTAACCAGAATATTGTTTCCAACGCAAACGCACTTGTCAGGATACATATAGACCCACCCAATTAACGATTCACAGTTTAAGAGAAAGGAATAACACAATGCAGGAATATGAAAAAAAACATCTGGCCCGCGTACTGCAGAATGCGGCAGAATGTACCGTACTTTTAAAATCAGATGGCAGCTTTCCGCTTGAGAGCACCGGAAAGCTTGACGCTTTTGGTTCCGGTCTCCGCTACACCATCAAGGGCGGAACCGGCTCCGGTGAAGTAAACAGCCGCTTCACCTTCACCATTGAACAGGGTCTGGAGAGAGCCGGCTTTGAGATCACATCAAAGGAATGGCTGGATGCTTATGACCAGGTAAGAGTAGAAGCGCAGAAGGCCTTCCGCGTTCAGTTAAAGAAAGAGGCAAAAGAGAAGCATAAGAATATCATTATGTACGCCATGGGTAAAACCATGAAGGAGCCTGAGCATTCACTTAAGCTGGTGAAAAAGGCCGATGCTGCGGTCTATGTGGTAAGCCGTATCTCCGGTGAGGGAAGCGACCGCGAGGTTACAGAGGGCGATGTAAAGCTCAATGCATCCGAGATCAGAGATATTCTGGCATTGGATCAGATGTATGAGCATTTTATGCTGGTTTTAAATGTGGGAGGAGTTGTAGACCTTTCCCCTGTTGCTGAAGTTCGCAATATCCTTCTGCTTTCCCAGCTTGGCGTACATTGCGGTAAAGTGCTGGCCGACATCCTGACCGGGAAGCAGAACCCATCCGGAAAGCTTTCCACAACATGGGCTGCTTATGAGGATTATTGTCAGGAGGGAACCTTCGGAGAGTGGGATGATACCAGATACAAAGAGGGTATCTACGTAGGCTACCGTTATTTTGATTCCGTTGGAAAGAAAGCATTATTCCCGTTTGGATACGGATTATCCTATACCACCTTTGATATCAAGCCTGTATCTGTAACTGCAAAAGAGGGTAACTTCACGGTAAAAGCTAGCGTTACAAACACCGGCACACGCCCCGGCAAAGAAGTAGTGCAGGTTTACCTGTCACAGCCACAGGGAAAGCTGGATAAAGCATACCAGGAGCTCGCCGGCTTTGCCAAAACACATCTGTTAAAGCCGGGTGCGGAGGAGGAGCTTACGATCAACTTCCGACTGCAGGATCTTGCATCCTACGATGAGGAAGCAGAAGCCTATATTCTGGAGGCAGGCACCTATGTAATCCGTGTAGGAAACAGTTCTGTCTCTACAGTGATCGCGGCTACCGCAAAGCTTGATGAAACAGTTACTGCACTTCAGGCGAAAAACTGTCTTGGCACCCCTGATTTTAAAGATGCAAAACTTCGTCAGGAGATTCCTGAAGAAATTCCTGAGGGCACTCCGGAGATCACCATAGCTGCAAAAGAGATCTTCTCTGACAGAGTATATTATCTGGCCGTTGAACATTTTGATAAGAGAGTAAAGACCCTTTCTAACGAAGAGCTCACCTATCTTTTGATTGGCGGATTTGATCCTAAGGCAAAAGGTCTCAGCATCATTGGAAATGCAGCCAAAAATGTGGCTGGCGCTGCCGGTGAG
>JAGHUU010000071.1 GCA_018064695.1 Candidatus Blautia equi
CCGTTTAACGCAGTAAATATCCTGCATGACCGTCTGTTTATTGAATATGAGAAGACAGACATGCTGACTTACCTGAACCGCAGAGGTATGGTCTTCTGCGACGGAAAACCGCTGCTTCAGGTTCCGCTTTACAACAATCTGGCTGACCAGCCGGGCACTTACTGGGTGGAGGCAAACGGTATGACGGTTCATTACCGCCTGCCTGATGACGGAGACCCGGAGGATCATGTCATTGAGCTTACCTGCCGTGAGCAGTGCTTTGCCCCTGAAAAGCCTTTCCTGAACTATATCAAAGTAAAGGGCATCACCTTTGCCCATGCAGCTACCGGAGCACCGGTTCCGCAGAGAGGCGCGCTGTCCTGTTACCGCGGTCACCACTGGATCATTGAAAACTGTACCATCGACTGGTCCAACGCAGTGGGTATCGATGTGGGCAACGAGTGCTGGCATCATACTCTGCAGGATAACCAGACCATCGGTTATACCGTGGTTCGCGGATGTAAGATCTACGATGTGGGTGTATGCGGTATTGCAGGTCTCTTTGCCAGAAATCTGCTGATCGAGGACAACCTTATTAAGGGCACCGGCTGGCAGAAGATGGAGCTCTCCTGGGAGGCAGGCGGCATCAAGGTGCATAACAGCATCGATTCCCTGATCAGAAGAAACATCTTCACCGAGACCTTCCGCGCAGACCATCTCTGGATGGATGTGGGAAATGAGAATAACCGTATCACCGGCAACCTGTTCCTGAACGGAAGAGAGCAGAGAGAGGCCATCTTCATCGAGTGCAGCCGTGACGATGTGAACCTCATCGACAACAACATCTTCTGGAATGTGGAGGGACGCTTTGATCCACGGGACATCCCGGTTGAGCCTGGCAGCAAGGGCTGGTATAAGAAAGAAGAGTATGATGTGGTGAACGGCTACGCTGTTTACGGCGAGGGCACCGACCGCCTGCAGGTGGTAAACAACCTGATCGGCAATGTGAAGAGCGCAGGATACTTTGCAAAACCTGTTTCCTTCCGGTTTGGCGAGCACGGTATCCGCGGAGGCACATCCAGAGAGGCAAATATCAGCAACAACATCTTCTACAACTGCGGCGAAGCTGCCATCAAGTTCCCTACCAGGGACAATGAGGCGCAGGGCAATATCTATGCAGGCATGAGTAATCTTGGCGGATACCTCCGCGTGATCTACCCTGCACCGGAAAACTGCCTGAATCTCCAGGCGTGGACGGAGTTCTTTGGCTTCGACCTTCACGGCCTTGAGGCTGACTTCGTAGTGGAGATGGATACCGAGAATTATACATTGACAATTTATAATGCACCGTCTGATGCATATTATCACCCGATGCGGATCCACCATGACTCCCTCATCAACAGCATTGAGGAGGCCATTCCGGTGAGACCATATATCGGCCCTGACAGTGATTTCTACGGAAACAACTGTGCCGGACCGCGAATCCCGGGACCAATTGCTGATATGAAAGCAGGCGTCGCTTATAATGTAGATCCAAGAAAGAAATAGAGGTGTGCTATGCGCACTCTTCATGCTATAATGAGAACCGGAAAATAAAAAATGAGAGGTTTTTGTTATGAAAATGAGAAAGATCTTCGCTTTGTCCGCTGCTTTGGTGCTTAGCTTATCGATAGGAAGTATAAATACTTTAGCAGAAGTGACAGAGGATACAGCAGAGGCGGCACAGGAGGATACAGTTATGGGACCGGCGGATATACTTCCAAGAGAATACGTAATGACATTTGAGGGAGAGCGCGGAACCATTGAATCCATCTCCTACATGGCAAAAGACTATACACGCGATGGGGAAGATTTTGAAAAAAAGGCCTTTGTTTACCTTCCGGCCGGCTATGATGAAAGTAAACAGTACAATGTGGTCTACCTGATGCACGGCATCGGCGGCAGTGAGAGAGAATGGACACTTGGAGAGGAAAGCTCAAAGCTTAAGAAGATCCTGGATCGCCTTATGGGAGAGGGAACCATCGAGCCGTTCATCCTGGTCACACCAAACGGAAGGGCACTGGCACATCCTCATAAGGATGCAGTGGAGACCTTCTACATGTTCGGAAATGAACTGAGAAACGATCTTATACCATATATTGAAAGTCATTATTCCACCTATGCGGAATATGATGAGAACGGATATGACCTTTCTGCCACCAGAAATCACAGAGCCATGGCCGGTCTTTCCATGGGCGGCATGCAGACCATCAACATAGGAATCGGCGAATGTCTGGATCTTTTCAGCTACTTCGGAGCTTTCTCCGCTGCGCCTACATCCAATGTTTCCGCCATTGTGGCGAATCAGATCGACACATCAGAGTACGATGTGGATTTCTTCTATAATATCTGCGGCCTTCAGGATGACATTGCCTACAAGAGCGCCGCGGCTGCCGCAAAAAATCTGCCTGCGCTTTCCGAAAAGATGGTGGAGGGAGAGAACTTTATCTGGCAGGAGAAGGACGGCAGACATGACTTCAACATCTGGTTCCTGGGCGCATACAATTTTGCTCAGATCGTGTTTACAAAATAATCTGATTTCTGGTTTCGGAGTGGAGATAAAATGATTCTAAGAGATGATATGCTGGAGCTTACCCGGCGCATGACGATCAAAAGAAATTCCCTGGACAGAATAGCGGGATGCTATCTGGACGACGAGGGATATCAGGACGGAAGCTTTAATACAAACTTCCTGAACCTGAAGCTGCCGGACCGGGAGAAGAATCTGAACCTGGCCAAGGTGATCCCTTTTTCCGAGACCAATGTGCAGTTAAAGGACTATAGCTTTCTTCCCCAGGCGGGAAAGAAGGGCGGTATCTGGCAGCTGCTCATGATGATGCGGGAATGCGGCCTTAAAAACGATGCCCTCATGGATGTCTTCTATGAACTCATAGCAGAGGCATATGAGTGCGGCCATGAGTATGCCATCTTTGTATTCCACGGCCGCTATGATGTCCCCATCAAAACAGAAGATAAAGAACGTCAGTGGGAATCGGAGGAGGTTTACGATTATCTCATCTGTGCCATCTGCCCTCTCACAGGCGACTACGAACCGGGAACCCCGGAATGCGGCTTCATCTTCCCGGCTTTCATGGACAGAAGCAGCGACACAAGAAAGGTACTGATCTACAACGCGAATCCCAATATGCCGCATGATGAGATCGCAGAAAAGGTGCTGTTGGCAAAACATTGAACATTCATGAATATTAATGAACCGAAAGGAACTGAGAAGATATGAAAAAACATACAGGATGGCTGCTTGCCGGCCTTATGGCAGGGATGATCGTATTTTACGGAATCAGTGTTTCTGCGGGGGAAGTTCTGAAGGAACAGGTGATCTGGGACGCGGAAGATGTTGTGATTACTGC
Source organism: Candidatus Blautia equi (assembly GCA_018064695.1). Taxonomy (GTDB): domain Bacteria; phylum Bacillota; class Clostridia; order Lachnospirales; family Lachnospiraceae; genus Blautia_A; species Blautia_A equi. The sequence continues at coordinate 3,387 of JAGHUU010000071.1, forward strand.
CGATAAAATGATTGAAACGGAAGGCTATAAGGTTCTGAAGCTTCATGCAGAAAATAACGGTACGCAGGATGTCAGCGTGATGGCAGAGAAGGTCTGGGTGAACAGTGTGGCCATGGAGGATGATATTATCATTGAACTCCCTGCAGGAGAATCTCTGGACTATTACATGGAATTTGATAAAGTCCTGCTTCATGCAGTGGGAATAGATACTGTGGCTTCTATAGAACTTAGCCTGATGCTGTTTGATCCTGCCACTTATGACGATATTTGCGCCCCTGAGCTGATCAGCCTGACTACAGAGGGAAATGAGGACTATCAGCAGTCTTATGACGAATCCGGAGATGTGATCTATGATGCAAACGGAGTAAAGATCATTTTTAAAGGCAGAATGCCGAAGTATGTCATTCCGGTGCTGGCATTTTTTACAGAGAACCATTCCGGTGCCGATATCTACCTTGATACTGATGAGGTGCTGTTAAACGGAGCAGAATCAGATCTCTGGATCTATGATCATATCCCGGATGGCAGAGCATCCCTGCATCTGGAAGATGCGTGGGATTTCTGGGAGAAACCGGAAACGCTTGACAGTATTGAGATGAATTTCAGTATCAGGGATTATGAGACTGCTGAGTTCATAGATACCCTTGCTTATCAGAATGCAGATCCGGCCTTCTTCTCTGCCAATCAGGAAGAAGCTGATTATGGAGAGGAGGACGCGGAACTGGCAGCGCTGTTTGACCAGACGCTGACAGAACAGGTGATCTTCGATAAGGAGGGCGTGGTCATCACTGTAAAGGATATCAGTGTGAAAGGCCGATATGTTCTGCTGAATCTGCAGACGGAGAATAAACTGGAGTATCCTTTGTTTGTTGATATACAGCGATTTTTTGTAAATAAAGCTTCTGTAGATGTGAGAGAACAAATGGAGCCCGCTGCAGGCGAAACCTGTGCACAGACTATCGCGATTCCGGCAGATTCTCTGCTGGAGTGGGGAATTGACCGTATTGCCAGCCTGGATTTTGATCTGTTTGTTGCGGCAGGCTCTAATTTTGCGGGTAATAGAAAGGATACCATCTTTGAATCCGAATCCATTCATCTGACAACAGATGGGAATGAAGATTATGAGCAGGCTTTTGATGTCCAGGGTGAAGTGCTCTATGATTCCAACGGAATCCGTATTCTCTCCATCGGTGTGAAGGAAGGCGCTTTTGATAAATCTATTCGCCTGTGTGTGGAGAATCAGAACGATTTCCCGGTCTATGTAGGAGGACATAATATCACTGTGGATGGAAAGACTAAAAACGAATTTCTGACTTATATGTTTGGCTGTTATGCTCCATCCGGCACGCATGCCATTGGCGGAATTACAGATGACATCGGAACAGACGGAGATATCGCTGTTGATTCCGTAGAGATGACGCTTGAAATCCAAAATTACGAGACCATGGGAGAAATCGACACTGTGCAGGTGGCATTTGATCCTGTTGAATAATGAGTTAATAATGAAACATCCGGAATAGGAAGCTGCTCCGGATGTTTCAGATTGTAGACAAAGTTTGAGCACGTGGAGAATCACACGTGCTTTTTTGATGAAAAAAAGAGTATGAGTTGTTATTTCTTTTTTTTAGTGGTACAATACAAAAAAGAAAATATAAATTTTCATAAAGTGAGGATTGACATGTTATACGATTATCTTATAGACGTATTTAATTCTGGGGATTTTATCTTTTTAGAAGATATTCATTATAAAGGAACTCCAGAAGCAATTCGACAACAGATGAAAGCACTTACTGATCAGGGGAAGATTCGTAGATTTACTAATGGAGTTTACTATATACCGGAAAAGAAATGGGGAATTGAATTATCTCCATCCATAAATGATTATATTCAAAAAAAATATGTCATTGATCGAAATGGAAACACAATAGGATATGTTGGTGGTATTACTGCAGTAAATCAGGCAAGGCTTACTACGCAGATGTCAGTAGATAAAATGGTTGTGTTTACAAATAAAGCTACAACAGCCATGAAAACAATCAAAGTGAAAGATTATACAATTATCTTGAAACGTCCATTGCTGGAAATAACAAATGAGAATTATAGAGTACTGCGATTTCTCAGCATGCTTCTGGATTCTGAAGTATACTCTGAATTAAGAGGTGAGGAATATAAAGCAGCTATCAGAACTTTGGTAAAAAAGGAACAGCTGGATGGGGAAAAGCTGATGAAAATTGCAGCTGTTTATCCTGAAAAAATATATATGTCCTTATATAAAGGAGGCGTACTGCAATATGTTGGATAAAGAAGAATTAAGAAAACTCATATCTACAGTGGCTACTAGTCTGGGAAAGGATGCAGTATTTATTGAAAAGGATTATTACCAAACGCTAATGCTTCAAAAAATATCAAATATATCAGAGAAATTAGTTTTTAAGGGCGGAACTTCGTTATCAAAATGTTATAAACTGATTAATCGCTTTTCGGAAGATATAGATATTTCAGCGAAATGCAAGCTCACTGAGGGTGAAAGAAGACGTTTCTATCATGCAATTATTGATTCAGCAGCAGAAATCGGATTATCATTTCCAGATACTACAAAGACAAAGAGCAAGAGATTATATAACAGATTTGAATTCGAATATGAATCTGCGGTTACAAATGGTTTAGATTCTTTGATTATAGAAACAAATTATGATGTACCGGTATATCCGATCAGAGTGATGAAGATACCTGATTTTATCGGCGATTATTTCGAATCATATGAACTTGAAGTTCCAACGGAGCTTGGATTGGTTCCATTAAAGATGAATGTGCAAGAACCAATACGGACTTTTATTGATAAAGTATTTGCACTCTGTGACTATCATATTAAAAATGAACAGGCCGGACATTCAAGACACATGTATGATATCACGGTCTTATTTTCAATGATGAAAATAAATGATGAGTTTACAGAGTTGTTTGCAAAAGTCCGTGAGGAACGGTCGCATTCAATAATGAGTCCTTCAGCTGCATATGAGATTGATCTGCAGGAGCTTTTTCTGGAAGTCATAAATGATGAGGTCTATAAAAAGGATTATGAGAATGTAACGATGCATTTAATATACGAACATAAACCCTATATTGAAGTACAGAAAACGCTTCAGGATATATATAAAACAGGTTTCTTAAAATAACTTCAACAAAGAGAACATGAAATATTCTGAAAGGAAAAGGTAGATATGAAAAAACATACAGGATGGCTGCTTGCCGGCCTTATGGCAGGGATGGTTATATTTGCAGGCTCCGCTGTTTCTGCGGAGGAGGTTCTGGAGGAACAGGTGCTCTGGGAGGCGGAAGGTGTAGCGTTAACAGCCACCGGAATTACAGAAGATGAGTTTTATAAGTATCTGCAGATCCATGCAGAGAACAGCAGCGAGCAGGATGTCACCCTGGCGGCAGACAGGATCCGGGTGAACGGCATGGGAGTTTTAGGTAATTACTACTGTGACCTTCCTGCGGGAACGGCTTCGGACGAAGGACTTTATGTTGAGAAAGAACTGCTGGACCTTGTGGGTATCGATACCGTGGCTTCCATGGAAGTGGATTTTTATATGTATGATCCTGTTACTTATGATACTATTTTTCAATCTGATGAGATCACACTCACTACAGAAGGAAATGAAGGATACCAGCAGGATTTTGACGAATCCGGTGATGTGGTTTATGATGCAAACGGCATAAAGATCTTCTTTAAGGGAAGAATTGACGCAGATTGGGAGTATCCGGTTCTTGCCTTCTTTGCTGAGAACCATTCCGGCAGAGAGATCATTTTGGAAACAGAAGAGGTGAAGATAAATGGAGCAGAATCAGATGCCTGGATCTTCGATGTGATCCCGGATGGAAAAGCTTCTCTCAGTCAGGCTTTTGTCTGGGAAACCCTGCCGGTTGTAGAGAACATTGAGATGAATTTCACCATCACGGATAGTGAGATCTATGAGGAGATAGATACTGTTGTTTATCAGAATGCAGATCCGGCGCTTCTCGCTCCCGAGGCAGCGGATGATGAAACTGACGATGGCGACAATTTCTTTATGCAGGCTCAGAATCATTATGAAGAAGAGAATGAGAATCAGGAGCAGGCAGCGCTGTTTGACCAGACGCTGGCAGAACAGGTAATCTTCGATGAAGATGGCGTGACCATCACTGTAAAAGATATCTGGATGAAAGCGGAATATGGCCGCCTGAACCTGCATGCCGAGAATAAACTGGATTATCCTGTTCAGGCAAGCCTGCAGGACTTCTTTATAAACAACGGTTCTATAGATACAGGAATTGTCATGGAGATAGCTCCGGGTGCTGAATGTGAGGAGAGCGTTGTGATTCCTCTCAGTTACTTAAGGCAGTGGGGATTTGACCGCGTTGCGAGCATTGATTTTAACATGAGCGTGTATGCCGGCGGCGATTCCTCTAATGCAGGTGATACCATTGATGCATTTAAGCAGGTGCATCTTACGACAGAGGGCAATGAGGATTATGAGCAGGTGTTTGATGTTCAGGGCGAAGTGCTCTATGATTCCAACGGAATCCGTATTCTCGCATTCGGCGTGGCACAGAATGGATTTGAAAAAAGGATTCTCGTGTGTGTGGAAAATCAGACAGATCTTCTGATTCACGTTGGAGGAGAGAATATCATTGTGGACGGAGAGACAGGAGATGGATCCTCCACTTACCAGCTCGGTTGCGATGTTCCATCCGGCAAGTATGGTATGGGCGTGATCTATGGTGATCTCGGAATGGATAAGGACATCACTGTGGACTCTGTGGAGATGACACTTGAGATCAGCAACAACGTGAATTCCGAGCTCAGAAACTATGCGACTTACGAGAC
>JAGHUU010000321.1 GCA_018064695.1 Candidatus Blautia equi
AGAAAGTGATTCAGGGGTGAGCAGGCCTCTTTTGCGAAGCAAAACTCCAAATAGGCCTGTGAAGTTACTGTTTACTGGCTTGCCAGTGAACAGTAACTAAAACTTTACTCTTCAGGGCTTTAAAGCTTGCCTGAGAGGTCCTGTTCTGGTACAATAATGAAAGAGTGTGCATCAGAAATGATGATGATAAAAAAGATAAACGGAGCGTGTTAATTATGAGATTATCAACTGAAGAAACCCTGAAGCAGCTTCTGGAGAAAGAGGAACTGTTCGTTCTTTACTCCGCAGCTGTTGGAACAGACAAATCTTCCGGGGAGAATAAACCAAAATTAGAATATAAAAACCCTATGCTTTTTGAAGCACCGGGAAGCAAAATTGTACAGGCCTGGGTATATGATACCCGCGAGGCGTGCACCTCTGCCGCACAGGCTTTTGCCCAGCAGAGAATACCTGCTATCTGCATCAGATATGAAAAGAACGGATTACGCACTATGTATCTCTGCCTTGCGGAGATGGGCGTTCAGCGCATCCTTTTCCACACCGGTGAGGATCAGGGCGAGGTTCCTATGGCAGCAGAGGAGATCCAGAATATCATCAATGTCCCGGATCGCAGCGAAGCTGAGGCAGATCTCTCCAGAGATATCCAGTTCTACTGGCAGCGCGCAAACCAGAACCGTGTGACACCTGAGGGAAAAGTATCTGTTATGGCTAAAGAGGATGAGAATATCCGCTTTGCATGCATGACGGGAAGCCTTATGCGCAGCACCCTTTACATCCCTGTTATTGTTGATAAAGAGAATAAGAACAGAATCAGCCTTCCTGTTTATATGGATAAGGACGCAGAGGGAAATATCAAAGACCGTCAGGTTCTTGCCTTCAGCAACAAGATGGAGGTGAACCGCTTCTTTACAGAAAAAACACCAACCATCAGCCTTTTCAAACTGTCCCAGATCGAGCAGTTCCTGGGTGATCACGCTGACTGCGTAGTGATCAATAAGGGCACCACAGCATTACGCATCACAAAACCTCTCATCAGCAAGATCATTGCAAATGAGAAGCTCATCGCAGAGGGCGCACCGCTCACAAAAGAAGCAATGGAAGTTCATCTCAGATATGACAGAGTCTTCTACTCTTTATACGGCGGTACCATGCTTCAGCCGAAAGCAGGCCAGAAACCACAGGTACTTTTAAGAGGACCATACATTGTGGAGGATCAGGAAACCTTTGATGATACCTATTGTATCTACGAGAGCAAAGAAGAAGCACAGGCTGCAGCCAAAAAGATCCTGGAGGAGAAAAAACTCTTTGTAGTAGTTCGCGAGTGGAGAAACATTGAGTTCGCAAATCTCTATACCTTACTTGCCAGCAAGGCCGTAAACCTCATTATTTATAAAAAGGGAGAGGAGACCGTCTCCATGGATCTCTCTGAGATCGTAAAACTCCCTGATTTCTCCAATATCGAGGAGAAGCAGCGCCCTATCGTGAATCCTACACTGGCACTCTCCGCACAGTATTACTGGCAGGAGATCGCCCGCATGGTGAAGATCGAGGACAGAGACGAGGAGGATCAGGAGCTTCTGGCTGAAAAGAACGCTGAGTTCCTGGCAAATCTTAAGAAGGCTACTTTCTATATCCGTTTTGACCAGCAGGAAAAAGATGGCCAGAAGGTTATTGTTTTCCCACTGGATACCAGGAGAGATGCAGAGGGCAAGATCATCAGTGCAGAGTACCAGCTCTTCACAGATATCTATGAGGTACAGGATTTCTTTAATGCTGCACCGCCTACGATCACAAAGATCACCTACGCGCAGCTGAAACAGCTGATCATTCCTGAGTGCACAGGCTTTGCATTCAATCCGGCCGGCGTGGATCTCCACTACAGCAAGGATAAGATGGAAAAGATTCTGAACAGTCTTTAAATAAAAAAAATAAAGGTGACAGGTTTCTATGACCTGTCACCTTTTTTGTGCATTGATTTACGGCAGAATGTGGCCGGCTGCCAGATAGAGCCTGTACCACTCCTGGCGGGTGAGGCGGATATCTGCGCCGGAGGCGATCTCCTTTAAGCGGGACTCGCTGGAGGTGCCGGAGATGACCTGCATGTTTGCAGGATGTCTTAAGATCCATGCGGTGGCGATGGCGGTATCGGTAACACCGTACTGTTCAGCCAGAACAGCGATCTCTTTGTTCAGCTCTGCGTACTCTTCATTTCCAAGGAATGGTCCGCGCCAGTTGGACATCTGGAATGGGGACCAGGTCTGGATGGTGATGTCTTTTAAGCGGCAGTAATCCAGCACGCCGCCGTCGTGATCTACAGAACCGGGGGTATCCATGTTGACTTCCAGACCGGCTGCGATCATATTGGATACCGGAATGCTGAACTGGAGCTGGTTGATAATGAGGTCCTGCTTCACGCATTTCTTCATAAGCTCCATCTGGCGTGGTCCATGGTTGGATACGCCGAATTTACGTACCTTTCCGCTCTGCTCAAGCTTATCAAAAGCCTCAGCCACTTCCTCCGGCTCCATAAGAGCGTCCGGGCGGTGGAGCAGCAGTACATCCAGGTACTCCATGTCAAGACGATCCAGAATTCCGTCAACGGAGCTCAGAATGTACTCGGCGGAGAAATCAAAAAAGCCCTTACGGATACCGCATTTGGACTGGATGGTCATGTCCTCTCTTTTGAGAGACGGATCCAGAGTCATGGCTTCTTTAAAGCGGATCTCGCTCTGGCCGCCGCCGTAGATATCGGCGTGGTCAAAATAATCGATGCCGCATTCCAGTGCGGTGTGGATAAAGTGAT
>JAGHUU010000295.1 GCA_018064695.1 Candidatus Blautia equi
AATTTAACCACCCGCATAGCAGGTGGTTTATTCGTTTTCAAAGTTCCGTTTTTCGGAACACGAAAAACTGCACAATGAAAACAGGGCCTTGCCCTAACAAACAAAAAAAGCTGTGACACCACAGCTTTTTTTCTTTTCTCATTTTCCATATCCTTCACTCACCAGCAGTTCTGCCAGATACTTATCTCTGGCATAACATCCCCTCCAGTTCGGGTGGCTGTCGGCCTTGCTGAGGTCGGAAAATATGTTCATGGCTTCCTGAAAAGTAACCCACTCCCTGGTCAGATCATTGGCAGCTTCCTCCGGCGTACGGTGAAGCACTGTCTCGCCTTCATATTCACAGAGAAAATAGTGGTTCTCAAAAATCCTCTCCCGAAAGCATGAGCGGATGGTAATATATTCTTCTTTGATGCGGACCACAATTCCGGTTTCCTCTTCCAGCTCTCTTCTGCAGGTCTCCTCAAGGGTCTCTCCGGCTTCATGCCCTCCCCCGGGGAAGCACCAGTAATCCTTGGAGCGCTCGTGTCCTAAAAGAACTTTTCCGTCTCTGATGAGAATTCCTCTCGCGCCCACACGCACTCTCTCATAAGAACCTTTTCCGTCATCTGCGATCATCGTGATCGATCTCTTCATGCGCTCTCCCCCTTAAAACTCGATGTAATGTACTATTTTAGACATTTTCCGCGATATGTCAATATTGATCCGGCACAGTCTTTCCTTTATTATCCATCTTCCACTCCTTATCTATCTCTGTTTGCTCTCCTTTTATTATCACTTGAAATCCGGATATTATCGTTTTACCCTGTTTCTATAGCGAAGAATATTTAACTCTATAGATATTTCAACTTTTTCTCTTCTTTTTGTACACTAAATGGGTACTTTAGAAAGGATTTTTTGATTCTATGGAACCAGTTAAAGATTATAATTCTCAGGTGGGCTTGCGCCTGTGGAAATTCAGAGAAGGAATGAATCTCTCCCGGGAAGCTTTCGGCGAAAGATGTAATCTGTCTCCAAGCTTTCTGTCAGATATAGAGAAAGGCCGTAAGAGTTTTACGGCAAAAACTATCTTCAAGATCTGTACTACCTTCGGTATTACGGCTGATTTTCTGCTGTTTGGAAAAAATGAATCCCCCGATGCTGACCTTATACTGGAAATGTTAAGACCGTTGGATCCCGATTCCAGGGAGGATGTTCGTCACATTGTATCCACCTATGTGGAGGGCATTAAACGGGCCGAAGAAAAGAGAAAGAAGAAATAATAATCAGGATATCTGTGAACTGCTGCACGGATATCCTTTTTTCTATTCTTGACATTTTATCCCTAAACGTTCATATTTATATGGTAATGATGATCATTCAGGAGGAACCCTATGAAACATATCGTACTTACCGGCGGCGGAACTGCCGGTCACGTAACACCAAACATTGCTATGATCCCTAAGCTGAAAGAGCTTGGCTATAATATTTCCTACATCGGCTCCTACGACGGAATCGAGAAAAAACTTATCGAGGAGCTTGGAATCCCTTATTACGGAATCTCCTCAGGAAAACTGAGACGCTATTTCGACTGGAAAAACTTCACAGATCCATTCCGCGTATTAAAAGGCTTTGCAGAAGCAAGAAAACTCTTAAAGCAGTTAAAACCGGATGTGGTTTTCTCCAAGGGCGGTTTTGTAACAGTTCCTGTAGTAGTATCTGCCGGACAGCTCAAAATTCCAACACTCATCCATGAGTCCGACATGACCCCTGGTCTTGCCAATAAACTCTGCATTCCATCTGCCACAAAGGTATGCTGCAACTTCCCTGAGACAGTAAACAGTCTTCCTAAGGACAAAGGTGTCATCACCGGAACCCCAATCCGTCAGGAGCTGCTTACCGGAGATAAAGAAGCTGCCCGTAAATTCTGCGGCTTCACTTCCGAAAAACCTGTCATTATGGTCATGGGCGGAAGCCTTGGCGCTGCCTCTGTCAATGAAAATGTGCGTAAGATCCTTCCTGAGCTTCTGAAGGATTTCCAGGTCGTTCACCTCTGCGGTAAAGGCAAGCTGGATGAAAAACTGGTTGGCACAGAAGGCTATGTACAGTACGAATATATTAAGGAAGAACTTCCGGATCTTTTCGCACTCTGCGACATCGTGATCTCCCGCGCGGGAGCAAATGCCATCTGCGAGCTGAATGCCCTTCGCAAACCGAACCTTCTGATCCCGCTCTCTGCAAAGGCCAGCCGCGGTGACCAGATCCTGAATGCCCGCTCTTTTGAGCGCCAGGGCTTCAGCATGGTTATGGAGGAGGAAGAGATCACTGAAGAAAAACTCCTGGCAGCCGTACAGGCACTTTATGAGAACCGTCAGAAATACCATGATACCATGGCAGCCAGTGAAGGTTCCGATTCCATTGCACAGATCACCCAGTTAATTGAAAGCTGTGCAAAACACTAATTTCCGCTCATAAAAAGATATAAAAAAACTGCGCAAAGCATTATGCCTGCGCAGTTTTTATTTTGTTATTGGAAAGTACTACGACTGTAAAAAGATCAGTCTTTTACTTTGCTGAGGATCTCTTCTTTTGTGGCATCATCCAGTGTTCCCGGTTTCCAGCCAAGTCCTACATTGTCTCCCTCGTATCTTGGGATCAGATGCATGTGGAAATGGAATACGGTCTGGCCTGCTGCGGTTCCGTTGTTCTGAACCAGATTAAAGCCGTCGCAGCCGAGCGCCTCTGTCATCTTTCCTGCCATCTTCTTAGCCAGAAGAATGGCTTTTGTCAGATTCTCCTCCTCAATCTCATAGAGATTTGCTGCATGTTTCTTTGGAAGGATCAGTGCATGGCCTTTGCTTGCAGGACCTAAATCCAGGATCACACGGAAATCCTCGTCCTCATGAAGTGTAGCTGCCGGAATCTCTCCGTTTGCAATTTTACAGAAAATACAATTTTCCATTCTTTTTTCCTCCTGTATGCCGGTACAGCCGCTGCTGTACATTTTTATATCATCGCATGATCCCGAACCCTCGAAGAAATGCGCTGAATTTATGATTTCCGGAGATCAATCTGCGTTCTGCCGGGCAACACTCACAAGATGAGTTGCAAATGCTGTCAGGAATCCGCCCAGAACTCCGCCTATGTGTGCCATATTGTCGACTCCGGTGCTGGTAAATCCCATGTACAGAGATAAGATCAGCATCACCGCGATCTGTCTGGAGGAAAGGTCCTCCACCCGTCCCTGATTTTTGATCAGAAGAAAAACAAGGGCACCTAAAATAGCAAAGGTGGCACCTGAGGCGCCTGCTGATATGGCATATTTATCTTTTGCAAGCTCCACAACGCAGGATAATATATTTCCGCAGAGACCACCAAGAAGGTAGATGAGCAGAAATCTTATTTTTCCCACCACATGCTCCAGTCGGCCTCCAAGTACAAAGAGGACCAGCATGTTATTGACGAGGTGCTGTATGCCAAAATGTAAAAACATGCTGGTAAACAGTCTGTAATACTCGTGATGTTCCACGATTCCAGGGGTAAAGCATGCGCCGCATGCCAGCATGTGTCTTGTATTCTCTGTTCCACCGGTAAAGTCCACAATTACAAAAATCAGGATATTCAGAGCAATCAGGATGGACGTCACCGGCGTTTTCTTTATTTCATCCAATTGTATTCACCTGCTTTATCATTCTGCATCCCATAATAACAGATTGTATCCCTTCTGTGAATCTAATCTGCCCCACTTATTTTAAAAAAATGTATCTGGCCTGGGCAAAATCCACCTGATCCTCCTCCTGCAGAAGATATTCCTCGTCGGCCCGGAGCATTCTTCCATTTACAGCCGTTCCATTCCTGGAATTCAGATCCGAGAGGAAGTAATCCTCTCCCTTCTTCCTGATCTTGGCATGAAGCCGGCTGACGGTGGGAAGATCGATCACTGCATCAGCTGCTGTCTCCATTTTTCCCACAAGGGTCAGCTCTTCCTGAAGATAGATGGTAGCCAGTTCTCCCGGCTCACGGCTTACCAGAGTGGCCGGTCCCCTCACGGGTTCACTGGAGAGGATCACCGTCTCACCATACTCGCCTGATGGGATACGGGAATAACGTTTCAGTCCCACGTTCCTTCGCTCCACAGGAACTTCTTCCTCTGTTCTCTCTGTCTTCTCCGGCTGAATATATTCTTCCGGAAGGGTTCTCTCCAGAGGCTCTCCATCATCCGGAATGACATATCCCAGGAGAACGATCAGACAGGCCGTGAAAATTCCTGCAGCTATCAGCATTTCCACTTTGATGGCAGGCAGATATCCCAGATACCTGGCAAGGATAGCTCCCATAAGGAGCAGCACAGTGAAGATGCATCCAGCGATCAGGGGCACCCACTTTCTTATTCCTCCCGGTTCCTTTTCCTTCTTTTTTCTGCTGCCTTTCT
>JAGHUU010000291.1 GCA_018064695.1 Candidatus Blautia equi
AATGATGTGGCCGCTCTTGTGGAGAGCAAGAAGACCACGGATATTATTGATATCTCCAACCAGTCCTCCAAAGAGGGCATCCGTATTGTTCTGGAGCTTCGAAAAGATGCAAATGTGGAGAACCTCACAAATATGCTCTACAAGAAAACACGTCTTGAGGATACCTTCGGCGTAAACATGCTGGCGGTTGCAGACGGTCGTCCGGAGACGCTGAACCTTAAGCAGGTGCTGGAGCATCACGTGGACTTCCTTTTTGAAATCACCACCAGAAAGTATACCACCCTCTTAAATAAAGAGGTGGATAAGAAGGAGATCCAGGAAGGTCTCATCAAGGCCTGCGATGTCATTGACCTTATTATTGAGATCCTCCGCGGCAGCAAGAGCCGTGAGCAGGCTAAGAAGTGTCTCATTGAGGGCGACACCACAGATATTAAATTTAAGACAAAGACCAGCGAGCGCGCGGCTGCAAAGCTTCATTTCACCGAGCGCCAGGCCACTGCTATTCTGGAGATGCGTCTCTATAAGCTCATTGGTCTGGAAATCGAGGCTCTGGAGGCGGAGTTCGCCGAGACCTTAAGAAATATCGCTGCTTATCAGGATATTCTGAATAATTATGACTCCATGGCAAGAGTGATCATGAAGGATCTGGATGCCATCAAGAAGGAGTATGCTACCAGACGTCTCACCGGCATTGAAAATGCGGAGGAGGCTGTATACGAAGAGAAGAAGATGGAGGAGATGGAAGTCTGCTTCCTCATGGACCGCTTCGGATACATGAAGCTCCTGGATAAGAGCGTTTACGAGCGCAACCGTGATGCGGCCAATGCGGATTATAAGTATGTCTTCACCTGCATGAACACCGATAGGATCTGCATTTTCACAGACCTTGGACAGATGCATTCCGTTCCTGTGAAGGATATTCCGCTGGTTCGTCTGAGAGATAAGGGTGTGCCCGCCGACAACCTGTGTAAATACGATACCACCCAGGAGCGCATGCTGTTTGTGGCACCGCTTGCGGAGGTAAAAGCAGGAAACCTTCTGTTTGTCACAGAGCAGGCCAACTGTAAGGTGGTGGAGGGCAGCGAGTTCGACACCTCCAAGCGACTGATCTCCGCCAGCAAGATGGCCGAGAACGATAAGCTCATCTTTATCGGAAGCACGAAGGAGATGGAGCAGATCGTACTGCAGAGCAGAAAGGGCTTCTTCTTAAGATTCCTTCTGGAGGAGATTCCGGTGAAAAAGAAAGCCGCACTTGGCGTCAGAGGCATGAAGCTTGCAGAGGATGATTCCCTGGAGGCAGCATACCTTCTGGAGGCAAGACAGGAATATACCATCACCGTAAACGAGAAGCCGTACGTGCTGAACAAGATCAAACTTGCCAAGAGAGACAGCAAGGGCATCAAGCCAAGACTGTAACATCAAAAAAGTCCCGGAAAGCCTGAAAAAATCAGTATTTTTCTTAAAAAATCACTTGCTTTCATGTGGGAAGAGTGATAGTATGAAATTAATCTGATATGGAACTTGCAGAGAGTGAACCGAAAGGTTCACTCTTCTTTATTGTATCAGGTAGCTAAGAAACCCAAATGCAGGAAAGAGGTGGGGAAGACATGAGCAAGAAGGAAGATTACGAAGCAAAAGCTGAAGCCATGCTGCTCCCGATCGTAGAGGGGAAAGGTTTTGAGCTGGTTGACGTGGAATACGTAAAAGAGGCCGGAACCTGGTATCTGAGGGGCTATATTGATAAGCCCGGCGGAATCACCGTAAACGATTGTGAGGATGTGAGCCGTGAGTTCAGTGACAAGCTGGATGAGGATGATTTCATTGATGAAAGCTACATCATGGAGATCAGTTCTCCCGGACTGGACCGTCCGCTTAAGAAGGAAAAGGACTACATAAGAAGCATGGGAAAAATGGTAGAGATCCGCACCTATCGCCCGATAGAAAAACAGAAGGAATTCTGCGGTATCCTGCATGCATACGATGAGAACACCGTCACCATCGAGGAAGATGAGGACACAACACGCACCTTTGAGAAAAAAGATATTGCACTGATTCGTCTGGCAATCGATTTCTAAACACAGGAGGAAAATAGAAAAAATGAACAGAGATTTAATGGACGCCCTGGACGTCCTGGAAAAAGAGAAAAGCATCAGCAAGGAGATCCTTCTTGACGCCATTCAGCAGTCCCTCATTCAGGCCTGCAAAAACCACTTTGGAAAAGCTGACAACATCACCGTGACCATCGACCATGAGACCGGCGACTTCGGCGTATATGCCGACAGAACCGTAGTAGAGTTCGTAGAGGATCCTGCTATGGAAATCTCCCTTGTGGAAGCACAGAAGAAGAGCTCCAAGGCTGCAATCGGCGATATCGTGAAAGTAGAGATCCGCTCCAAAGAGTTTGGCCGTATCGCTACCCAGAATGCAAAGAACGTTATTCTTCAGAAGATCCGTGAGGAGGAGAGAAAAGTCCTCTTTGATCAGTACTACGGAAAAGAGAAAGAGGTAGTGACCGGTATCATCCAGAGAATCTCCGGAAAGAATGTAAACGTAAACCTTGGTAAGGCAGATGCCATCCTTGGCGAGAACGAGCAGGTAAAAGGCGAGGAGTACAAGCCAACCGCACGTCTCAAAGTCTTCATTCTTGAAGTAAAAGATACTCCTAAAGGACCACGTATCCTTGTTTCCAGAACTCATCCTGGCCTTGTAAAACGTCTCTTTGAGTCCGAGGTAGCTGAGGTTCGTGACGGTACTGTAGAGATCAAGAACATTGCCCGTGAGGCAGGTTCCCGTACCAAAATGGCAGTATGGAGCAACGATCCTGATGTAGATCCGGTAGGTGCATGTGTTGGTATGAACGGTGCCCGCGTAGGCGCAGTTGTAAACGAGCTGAACGGTGAGAAGATCGATATCATCAACTGGGATGAGAACCCTGCATTCCTTATCGAGAACGCATTAAGCCCTGCAAAGGTTATCGCAGTTATGGCTGACCCTGATGACAAGACCGCACTTGTTGTAGTTCCTGACAATCAGCTTTCCCTTGCAATCGGTAAAGAAGGTCAGAATGCCCGTCTGGCAGCAAGACTTACCGGATTCAAGATCGACATCAAGAGCGAGACTCAGGCAAGAGAAGCCGGCGATCTGGATGAGTACGATGATGACGAGTACTACGAGGATGAGTACGAGGAGTACGAGGGCGAGTACGAGGAGGCTGTAGAAGGCGAGGCTGCTGCAGCTGAAGAAGTATATGACAGCGAAAACTAAGATCCCGATGCGCCAGTGTACCGGCTGCAGAGAGATGAAGAGTAAAAAAGAGATGATCAGAGTCCTCCGCACAGTGGAGGAGGAGATCGTACTTGACGCCACCGGCAAGAAAAACGGCCGCGGCGCATACATCTGCCGTTCTCTTGACTGTCTGGAAAAAGCCATGAAGACAAAAGGGCTTGAGCGCTCTTTAAAGCAGGCTATTCCGCAGGAAGTATATGAGAACCTGAAAAAGGAGTTTGAGACCATTGATCAACAATAAGATCCTGTCCCTGGTGGGACTTGCCACAAAGGCCGGAAAGATCGTAAGCGGAGAGTTCTCCACCGAGAAGTCTGTAAAATCAGGCAAGGGCTTTCTGGTTCTGGTTGCCGAGGATGCCTCAGACAACACCAAAAAGAAATTTCGCAATATGTGCGAATACTATGAAGTACCGATCTATTTTATCGCTGATAAAGAAAACCTGGGAAGAGCCATGGGCAAGGAATTCCGTGCCAGTGTGGCCATTCAGGATGAAAACTTTGCCGTTGCCCTTTTAAGAGAGCTGGAAAAGAATCAGTGAGAAGAATGCATAAAGAAACCGATATTGAGATATGCGAAAGGAGCATAAGAGATTTTGGATACTCCCAGAAATGAAGAGAATAAAATGACAAAGCCTGCTGCCGGCGCAGAGGCACCTAAGAAAAAGAAAAATATCATCCGCGTCATTCGTCCTGAGAATGCCAGCGGTACCGTAAACGCAGGACAGCGCCGTCCGGCACCAAACGGCGGAGCAAGAAGACCAGCCCCACAGGGCGGCGAGAGAAGACCGGCCCCACAGAACGGTGAGAGAAAACCTGCACCACAGAGCAGACCACAGACCGCTCCTGCAAAAGCAGAAGCACCAAAGGCAGCACCTGTACAGCCTGCAAAAGCTGAGGCACCAAAAGCAGAGCCTGTAAAAGTAGAAGCACCAAAGACTGAGGCACCAAAAGCAGCACCTGTACAG
>JAGHUU010000283.1 GCA_018064695.1 Candidatus Blautia equi
TCAAAAGTACCTATTATATTGCTGACCGCCAGAGGCGACGAACGAGATGAGCTACACGGTTTTGACCTTGGCGTGGATGAATACATCTCCAAACCATTCAGCCCTAAGATTCTGGTAGCCCGCGTGGAGGCCATATTAAGAAGAATCGGCCAGGACAGCGAGGATAATACCTTATCCGCCGGCGGCATTGTAGTGGATAAAGCTGCACACATCGCAACTGTAGACGGTGTCGAGATGGAACTGAGCTTTAAAGAGTTTGAACTCCTCACATATTTCCTGGAGAACAAAGGCATTGCCCTCTCCAGAGAGAAGATCCTGAATTCCGTATGGAATTACGACTATTTTGGCGACGCCAGAACCATTGATACCCATGTAAAGAAACTCCGCAGCAAGATGAACGGAAAAGGCGATTACATCAAAACCGTATGGGGCATGGGCTATAAATTTGAGGTGAACGAATGAAAAAACAGGGCAGGATGCGTTCCCTGAACCATCAGATCGCAGCCATTTTTATAGGACTCCTGCTATTATCCATACTTGGTATCCAGCTTATCAACACATTTTTCCTTGAAAAATACTATATCAGACGTAAGTGCGACAGTCTTTTAGAGGCAATGTATTCACTTGAGGACCTGGATACAGAGAAGATCGAAGGCGAAGATTACTGGGATATGACCTTCTTAGAGGATGAGGAGATCCCGGAGGAGATCCGTATGGCCAGCTCCAGAAACAACCTGGCATGGGTCATCATCACAAAAGAAAACCGTATCCTGGCTCATGTAGGTGATAACGTGGGCATGCTGAGCAACCGTCTTTTTGGTTACGCATACGAGCTGGATCAGAAACCACAGGAACCGGTAACACTGAGAGAAACAGATTCCTATATTATACAGCAGGTAACAGATCCATTCATGCAGATGGATTACGTGGAGATGTGGGGAAGCCTCACAAACGGCAACTATTTCCTCATCCGTACTCCCCTTGAGAGTATCCGCGAGAGTGCATCTATCTCCAACAGCTTTTATCTTATCGTTGGTATCGTCATCACCATCATTGCAGTTCTGATCGTCTGGTTCCTGACCGGCAGAATCACAAAACCAATCAGTGATCTTACAGACCTGTCCAGACGAATGACGGAGCTGGATTTTGACGCCAGATATGAAGCACAGTCCGGAAATGAGATCGATGTACTTGGCGCCAACTTCAACCAGATGAGCGAACAGCTGGAGAAGACCATCTCCGAGCTGAAATCCGCCAACAATGAGTTGGAAAAGGACATTCAGGATAAGATCAAGATCGATGAGATGCGAAAAGAATTTATCGACAATGTCTCCCACGAACTGAAAACACCAATTGCCCTGATTCAGGGATATGCGGAAGGCTTGAAAGATAACATCTCCGATGATCCGGAGAGCCGCGAATTCTATGTGGATGTCATCATGGATGAATCCCAGAAGATGAACAAGCTGGTGAAGAACCTTCTCACCTTGAACTCCCTGGAGTCCGGCAGAGATGCCGTAGTCATGGAACGCTTTGACCTGGTAAGTCTGGTAAACGGTGTGCTTGCTTCCATGGACATCATGATCCAGCAGAATCAGGCGGAGATCGTATTCCATG
>JAGHUU010000301.1 GCA_018064695.1 Candidatus Blautia equi
GCCGTCCATTCCAGCCGCGTGACAACAGAAACGGTGAGGGTCGTCCACAGGGCGGTCGTCCAATGAATGGCAACGGACCACGTCCACAGGGCGGTCAGGGACGTCCGGACAACCGCGGAGAAGGCCGCGGATCACGTGATTTCCGCGACAGCCGTCCGGATATGCGCGATAAGGATGGAGATGTAAGAGAGAATCGCTTTGGCGGAAACGGCCAGGGCGGCCGCGGCGGCAATCGCCAGGGCGGCAGAAGAAGCGAGGGCGATGTAGTATTCACCCCAGAGCTGACCAAGACCTCCAAAGACAGCAAGAGAGAGCGCGATCGCGAGAACAAGAACAAAGACAAAAAGAACAAAGATTTTGAAAATACCCAGAACAGCGGCAGAAGACCAAACCAGAACGGCAAGAAGAGCGAGGTAAGACTGCCTAAGGCACTCCAGAAACCTGCTCCACAGCAGAAACAGGAAGAGAAGAAACCTGAGATCAAGGAGATCATCCTTCCTGAGAAGATGACCATCCGCGAGCTGGCTGATGCCATGAAGATGCAGCCATCCGTGATCATCAAGAAGCTGTTCATGGAAGGAACCATGGCTACCGTTAACTCTGAGATCGACTTTGAGAAGGCTCAGGAGATCGCTCTTGAGTACGATATCGTGGCAGAGCTTGAGGAGAAAGTAGATGTGATCGAGGAGCTCCTTAAGGAGGAAGAAGAGGATGAGGGAGATATGATCTCCAGACCTCCTGTAGTCTGCGTTATGGGTCACGTTGACCACGGTAAAACTTCCCTTCTGGATGCCATCAGAAATACAAACGTTACCAGAGGTGAGGCCGGCGGTATCACACAGCACATCGGTGCATCTGTTGTTACCATCAACGACCAGAACATCACCTTCCTTGATACCCCTGGTCATGAGGCATTTACCGCTATGCGTATGCGTGGTGCAAACTCCACCGATATCGCTGTTCTTGTAGTAGCAGCCGATGACGGTGTAATGCCGCAGACTGTAGAGGCGATCAGCCATGCTAAGGCAGCAGGTGTTGAGATCATCGTTGCCATCAACAAGATCGATAAACCAAGTGCAAACGTGGACCGTGTAAAACAGGAGCTCACCGAGTACGGCCTCATTGCTGAGGACTGGGGCGGCAGCACTGCTATGGTTCCTGTATCCGCACACACCGGAGAAGGTATCGACGACCTTCTGGAGATGGTTCTTCTTACCGCTGAGGTTTGTGAGCTTAAAGCTAATCCAAACCGTGAGGCACGTGGTCTTGTTATCGAGGCTAAGCTTGACAAAGGTAAAGGACCTGTAGCTACCATTCTGATCCAGAAAGGTACCCTGCATCAGGGTGACTTTATCGCAGCAGGCGCATGCAGCGGTAAGGTTCGTGCTATGATGGATGATAAGGGACGCCGCGTGAAAGAGGCAGGCCCATCCACACCTGTTGAGATCCTTGGTCTCAATGACGTTCCAAACGCAGGTGAGGTTCTGAAATCCTTCCACTCCGATAAAGAAGCAAAAGACTTTGCAGGTGCTTTCGTTTCCGAGAACAAGAACCGTCTTCTTGAGGAGACCAAAGCAAAACTGTCCCTGGATAACCTCTTTGACCAGATTCAGGCAAGCGATCTGAAAGAGCTTCCTCTGATCGTCAAAGCCGATGTACAGGGATCTGTAGAGGCAGTTAAACAGAGTCTTCTGAAGCTGTCCAACGAAGAAGTAGTGATCCGTGTGATCCACGGCGGCGTAGGTGCCATCAACGAGTCCGACGTAACTCTTGCTGCTACCTCCAACGCGATCAACATCGGATTTAACGTTCGTCCTGACGCCCTTGCTAAACAGCTGGCAGATCAGGAAAATGTAGACCTGAGACTGTACCGTGTCATCTACCAGGCAATCGAGGATATCGAGGCTGCTATGAAGGGTATGCTGGATCCTGTATTCGAGGAGAAGATCATCGGTCATGCTGAGGTTCGTCAGACATTCAAGGCATCCGGCGTTGGTACCATCGCAGGAAGCTACATCCTTGACGGTACCTTCCAGAGAAACTGCAAGGTTCGTATTACCCGTGAAGGCGACCAGATCTTTGAGGGTGCACTGGCATCCCTGAAGCGTTTCAAGGACGATGTAAAAGAAGTAAGAGCCGGATACGAGTGTGGTCTTGTATTTGACGGATTCAACGATGTCAAAGAGGAAGACCAGATCGAGGCTTATATTATGGTTGAGGTACCAAGGTAATCCGCCGGTACCCTATAGTAGGAGAGAGACTGCATGAGAAAAAACAGTATCAAGAATACCAGAATCAATGGTGAGGTTCTGAAGGAGCTGAGCTCCATCATCAGAGGCGAGATCAAAGATCCCCGTATTCATCCCATGACATCTGTGATGTCCGTGGAAGTAGCTCCTGATCTGAAAACCTGTAAGGCTTATATCAGTGTGCTTGGAAGCGCAGACGCGAAAAAAAGCACACTGCAGGGTCTGAACAGTGCCATGGGCTATATCAGAAGAGAACTGGCCCATAATCTGAATCTTCGAAATACTCCTGAGATCCGCTTTATCCTGGACGAATCCACAGAGTACGGCGTAAATATGTCCCGAATGATCGATGAGGTTATCAGCAGAGACACCGCCAACCACGTGGATGACGAGGAAGAAGCAGTGGAGGGAATGGAAGATTCCTTTGAAGAAGAGGATGAGGAATGATGAATCATATCAGTGAGATACTGGAAGGTGTCCGCACCGTAGGTATTGCCGGTCACATCCATCCGGATGGTGACTGTGTGGGCTCCTGTATGGGACTTTATCTTTATCTCAAAAAGAATTATCCGGAGCTTCAGGCGGACATCTACCTGGAGCAGCCGGCTCCGATCTTCGGACATATTGCCTGCATCGATGAGATCCTGACTGAGGCCGGGGAGGAAAAAGAGTATGACCTTTTTGTCACCCTGGATGCCAGCTCACCGGACCGCATCGCAGTGGGCTTCCCGCATTTTCAGCGGGCAAAAAAGACAGTCTGCATCGATCATCACATCAGCAACACAGGTTTTGCCATGCTGAACCATGTGGAAGGCAAGGTTGGATCCGCCAGCGAGGTGCTTTATACCCTCCTGGATCCTGACAAAGTGGATGTGGAGATTGCAAAGGCTATCTATACCGGTATGATCCATGATACCGGTGTGTTCCAGTATTCATCCACCACCTCCCGCACTTTACGTATTGCAGGAGAGCTGATGGATAAAGGCTTTGATTTTTCCAGGATCATTGATGAATCCTTTTATCAGAAGAGCTTTAAACAGACACTTGCCATGGGTCTTGTGCTTGCCGACTGCAAGCTGTTCTTTGACGGCGGCTGCATTCTTGGCTGCATGACACTTGATCAGATGGAAGAGCACGGCATGGGCAGCAAGGATCTGGACGGCATTGTGAGCCAGATGCGCCTGACAAAGGGCGTGGAGGTTGCCGTTCTTCTCTATGAGATGGAAAAAGATGTTTTTAAGGCATCTTTACGTTCTTCCGGAACCGTGGATGTGAGCAAGGTCTCTGTTTCCTTTGGCGGAGGCGGCCATGCAAAGGCAGCCGGCTGCACGCTTATGGGCGATATGGACACTGTGGTACGTAATATCACAGAAGCTCTGGGGCCGCTCATTCTGGAAGCACAGGGAAGAGGAGTCTGAAGCTTATGGATGGAATACTGATCATCCGTAAGGAACAGGGCTTTACTTCTTTTGATGTGGTGGCAAAGCTTCGCGGCATTCTTCATATGAAGAAGATCGGTCACACGGGAACGCTGGATCCGGATGCGGAGGGCGTGCTTCCTGTAGCCATCGGGGCAGCTACCAGATTGGTGGATCTTTTCACAGAGAAACAGAAAACCTATGAGGCACTGCTTCACCTTGGTATCACCACAGATACCCAGGACATGTCCGGGGAAGTGCTTTCTGAAAAGGAAGTGACGGTTACCGAAGAACAGGTCTTTCAGGTGATCGAAAGTTTTCTGGGACCACAGGAACAGGTTCCGCCAATGTATTCCGCACTTAAGGTGAATGGAAAGAAGCTCTACGAGCTTGCCAGAGAGGGCAAGGTGGTGGAGCGAAAGGCCAGACCGGTGCATTTTTATGAAATTAAGGTTCTGGAGATGGATCTTCCAAAGGTCCGCTTTTCTGTGACCTGCAGCAAAGGTACTTATATCCGTACTCTTTGCAATGATATCGGTGAAAAGCTGGGCTGCGGCGGCTGCATGGAGCATCTGCTTAGGACCAGAACCGGAAGTTTTGAGCTTTCTGAGGCGGTTACGCTTTCAGAAGTGGAATGTGCGATGAAAGAGGGAAGGATCGAAGATATGATCCACAGTATCGATGAGGTTCTCTCGGAATACCCAAGAATCTGCTGTAAGCAGGAGGCCGACAGGCTTCTTTCAAACGGCAATCCTATTCCGGATACGCTTATGACGGAACAGGGAAAAGAGGGCTGGATTCGCATGTGTGCCAGCACGGGTGCTTTTGTGGGCATCTATGAGTGGAATGGCAGAAAAGGTATGTATCATCCCGTTAAAATGTTTTATCCCGGAAATGCCTGAGGCTTTTCCGGGGTTTTCCCTGTAGAGGTGTTTTCATGGATTTTATGAGAGTGAACGGTGAATTCCCAGTCCTTTTGAACTGTGCGGTGACGCTTGGGAAGTTTGATGGGGTTCACAGAGGTCATAAAAAGCTGATCGATGCGATATTGAACAGAAAGTGCCTTGGAGAGAAGGCTGTGGTGGTGGCTTTTGTTTCGGGAAAGCCCGCCCTTCTGACTTCAGAGGAGAGGATGCATTATCTTGAAGAGCTTGGAATCGATCTTCTCATCGAGTGCCCTCTGACACCGGAGTTCTGCGCAATTTCCGCGGAGGATTTTGTGAAGAGTATCCTTGTGGAGAAGCTGGATACCAGGTTTGTGGCTGTGGGTGAGGACTATATGTTCGGCCGCGGCAGAGCCGGGGATGTAAAGCTGCTTTCCCGCATGGGGGAGGAGTATGGATTTCTCACAGAGATCGTGGAGAAGGAGATGTACGGCGACCGGAAGGTGAGCAGTACATTTATAAGAGAAGAGCTGGCAGTGGGACATATGGAGATGGTGGAGTGCCTTCTTGGAAGGCCTTTTGTTGTGGAAGGCTTTGTGGAACACGGCCGCGGTATGGGAAAACGGGATTTTTTCCCTACGGCAAACCTTGTGCCAAGCCCCAATAAGCTTCTCCCGCCCAACGGCGTTTATGCTTCCAGAAGCTTTATCAAAGACCATGCAATGGAGGGCATCTCCAATATCGGCTATAAGCCGACGGTAGGAGAAAACTTCGTGGGCCTTGAGACCTATCTCTTCAACTGCGAGGAAGAGCTTTACGGAGAATTCTGTAAAGTCCAGCTTCTGAAATACCAGAGACCGGAGAAAAAATTCGAAAGCTTCGAAGCCCTTAAAGAACAGATCTCTTCGGATATACAAGATGTAAAAATATTTTTTGCGAGATAACACAATAGCATTTCAGGATATGCGTCCTGGGATGCTATTTTTTATACGGATGTCAATGTAAAGTACGAGTAAAAACTAAGCCTGAATTATTCATGAGTACTCGTCCTTAACAATCAGATTGGAAATGTACAGTTAAAAAACTGTTGTTCTTACAGATCCAGGTGTCATCCCTGAAAAATGG
>JAGHUU010000257.1 GCA_018064695.1 Candidatus Blautia equi
TTTCATCGCCTGGTGGATTCTATCGTGGCGAAAAATTGGGAAAGACCTACGATCTTTCTGGCCTTATCTCAAAGCGTAGAAATGAATTAATCACTTCTGTACTTGTTGACTGTAATGTAATGGAGGCAGCGGGAACCGGATTTGATAAGATCCTGGAAGAATATGCAGAAGCAGATGAGAACCATAAACCATACATTTACTCAGCATCGGACCATTTCACCCTGGTTCTTCCTGATTTGACTTATGTGGAAGGCATTTCCGATAGTGATATTCCGGAAATAACTTTTATTCCAGTCCCAAAGGGAACAGAACAGGATGAAAAGGTGCTGGCTTTCTGTTATCAGAAAGCGCATAAAGTTGCCG
Source organism: Candidatus Blautia equi (assembly GCA_018064695.1). GTDB lineage: Bacteria > Bacillota > Clostridia > Lachnospirales > Lachnospiraceae > Blautia_A > Blautia_A equi. Next base: position 364 of record JAGHUU010000257.1, read on the forward strand.
AGATAGCAGAGTATCTGGGCATTTCGAATTCCACCTATCTTAGAAATAAAATATTAGGCAATCTGGAAACTAACGGCTATCTGGAAAAACACAAGGTTTCCAGAACGGTATACTATAAAACAAATGCTGAATATGTCCAGATAAGGTGAGTAAACATGTGACAATTGCAGATGATCTCCGGGACAGGATAAATTGAAGGAGCTGGTACAACATGATAGTCAGGAATTTAAGAGTTGATTATGAGGTGGAACCGCGGAGTGTGGATAATATGAGACCGCGGTTTATGTGGCAGTTGGGTTCTGATGAGAGGAACTGTATGCAGACGGCGTATTGTCTTACGGTTGGGGAGTACTGCACAGGGAAAGTTGAAAGCAGCCGGTCGGTTGGGATTCTTTATGACGGGCCGGAGCTTCAGGCGGAGACGCATTATGATGTGAAGGTCACTGTATGGGACAATCACGGAAATGAGGCGAGCTGCGAATCCTTCTTTGAGACAGGTGTGCAGGACTGGAATGGTGCGAAATGGATCGGCCAGTCTGCCGAAGATATGGGATTTACCCCATCTATGCTGGGTGTATATAAAGTAAGCTATAAACTGAAAATTGAAGAGGGGTCTGTGAGGGCCGGCTTCTATTTTGCCATGGACGATGAGCGCCTGATGGACCGCAACCGGAATATTTACGGCATCAAAAACAAACCGGGAGAAGGATACGTATATCTGGAGACAGACATCAGTGGTCTGGCAGCAGGAGAAGCCGCTGTATTGAATATATACAGACCGGGTCTATCCGCAAATGATACGGCTTCTGTGCCGGCATTTACTATGGCTATTCCGGGTCTGACCAGGGAGAATGCACATCAGGAGCATATCTATTATATGAGCATGGTGCTCGGTGACCTCGACATATATCTGGATCAGGAGGACGATGCCCACCGCATCAACCAGCCGGACCCCAACAGTCCCGTACCTCCAATGTTCCGAAAAGCATCCGTTCCGGTCAACCCATACGGAACCGGCAGCGATTATGTGTGCTTCACCTTCTTAAACAAGTTTGGTCCAATGATCCCGGAAGGCCAGGCCGCCAGCGTGACAGACATCGTTGTGCGCAACTATCGCCGTCCCTGCAACGTGATTTACAGTGAAAACATGGATCACAGCGGCAATTCTCAGCCAATATTGCGAAAGAAGTTTTCAGTAAACGGTGCTGTCAGTACAGCCAGACTTTACGTGACAGCTCGCGGAATCTATGAAGCATTTATCGACGGCACCCGGGTTGCGGACGACTGGTTCAATCCGGGCAGCACGCAGTACAATAAAACACATATGTATCAGGCATATGACATCACAAATCTGCTGGGGGAGGGCGAAAACGCCATTGGAATCATGCTGGCAGAAGGCTGGTGGATGGGCAATTTTTCCTTTGAAGCAGATTTCTGGAACTATTTTGGTGACCGTTTATCTGCGCTGGCAAAAATCGTGATCTGCTATGAGGATGGCAGAAAAGAGACTATTGTCTCGGATGAGACCTGGAAGATCATCACGGACGGCCCGGTGCTTTTTGCCAACTTCTTCCAGGGCCAGCATCACGATATGATCCGCGAACAGGAGCTGGAGGGATTCGCAGAACCGGATTTCGATGACAGCGGATATAAGTATGCGGCAGAAGTCATCGCGGACGAAACCACCACGGCAGCAGGCACGGTGACATCTTTCACCTTTGGCGGCCCGCGTGTGGAACACATGGATTTTATCAATGAGACCAAATTGATTGGACAGGTTGGTCCAAATGTAAAGCGGGTAAAAGAACTGACAGCTGTTTCCGTTCAGAAGATTCGCCCCGGAATGTTTATTTATGACATGGGCCAGAACATAGCCGGAGTTCCTAAGGTTACAATTCGAAACGGCGTGCGGGGACAAAAAGTCATTTTCCGATTTGCAGAGATGCTTTACCCGGATTCCCCGGAATATGAGAATCTGAAAGGCATGCTGATGATCGAGAATCTCCG
>JAGHUU010000043.1 GCA_018064695.1 Candidatus Blautia equi
CTGTTACAAATTCTTTCAGATTATTGGATTCCGGAGCTGCTCCAGGAAAAGGTGCATCGTATGTCTGTTTCTTTTTCTCAATTACGATCTTCTCTACCGGAGTTTCCTCGGTTTCGGATGGTTCCTGTACCTCAGGAGTTTCCTCCACTGCAGGAACTTCTTCCGCTGCAGAAGCCTCTTCCTTTGCAGGTGCTTCTTCCTCTGCAGGAATCTCTTCCTCAGGAGCAGCCTCTGCAGGTGCTTCCTCCACTGCAGGTGCTTCAGCTTCAGGCTCTACAGCCTCTGGAGCTTCAACTACAGGAGCCTCCTCTACAGCCGGTGCTGCAGGTTCTTCTGCGATCACCTCGGAAACCACTGCAATTTCTTCTGTCGGCAGTTCAATATCGGTAGCGATTACGTTCATTCCGCTCTGGAAGACCATCACTGCTGATAATGCAAGTGCCAGAAGTCTTTTTTTGCTTTTCAGTTTCATAAATAGACATCCTTTCTTCTCATATTTCTAAAAATATATATAAACGCGTTTCCCCATCCCTGAAATAGCCCTGGGACAGAGAGCTGCAATATTTTTTGATGCAAAAATACTATATGTTTGAATATTGTTAGAATACGGCATATACATTATATGCCTGTTTTTTTACCTGTAAAATACATTTTTTTACGATTATTGTGTAATTTTTCCCCCTTTTTCCTATATTTTGTCCCCTTTTCATTGTGCGAAATCATATTTATTCATACTTTTTCTCAGATCCATTCTGCTAAGGCATACATTAGTCTTTATACAGGACAAAAAGTGCATTAAAAAAAACACTGTGTTTCCTGTGGTTTTTCACAGGAAGCACAGTGCTTCTTAATGAATGTCTTATCGAACTTTATATACGCAGGTAGCCTGATGCTCTTCCGGTGCGGTATCAGCTGTGAATACTACATCAGCCAGCTGGGAAAGTACGGCATGGTTGATATTGTTATCATATTTCTCATACTCGTTTGTTCCTGCAAAGATATAAGCAACATGATATTTCTCAATCAGCTCTTTTACGCGGTTTACATCATCGGAGGTGTAGATCTCTCTGATCTCACCTGTCTTCTGGTTCAGATCATCCGTATCATTTCTCCAGAGCCACTCATGTACATACCAGCCAACTACGGTAGGAAGGCCGGTGACACCGGATACAATGTTGTTCTTGGTGTAACTGGTTCCGTCTGCCTCCAGACAAACCACACTCTCTTTTACATTTTCATCCAGCCAGTGGATGGCGCTTTCATCAAACGGAACCTCTGTTTCCATATATCGGGTAGCATCACTGCCTCTGTAATTGGAAGGTTTGGTGATGTCGCCGAACCAGAGTCTTGTGCCTGCCGGCAGGTAACAGATGGTCCAGAGGAGAAGGAAGGTCAGTGTCAGAACCGCTTTTCTGGTGATGGTGTGCTTCTTCGCCTCGGTGATCATTCTCATCAGTGCGTAGCTCATAACGATGGCGAACATCATAAACGCCTGGTAAGTAAATTTGAACATGGTGTTGGATCTCTGGTTTCCTTCACCGTAGATATCTCTTACAAATACTACCTCAGGAACAATCAGCATCAGGATCGCATAAAGTCCCATGATGATCACAAACAGTGTGACAGGGTTCAGATGCAGCCAGCTGAATTTTTCTTTCTTAACTTCGTTTCCAAACTGCTCTGCTTCCTTTAAATAGGAAAAGACAGTAAAGAGAAGTACGGTCACAACAGGAATTCCCCAGAGAATTACCAGCTGATAGAAACGGCTGTGATTAATACAGAAGCCAATTCCCTGGAACATGGTATCAAAGTCAAGTGTAAATGGAAGGATTACAATAGTGGAGATCACCAGTGCCACTGCTGCTTCCAGTGCGGTAATGATGGTGATGGTCCACGGCTGACCGCGGAAGCTTCGGATGTTCATTGCCAGCAGGATCAGTCCGGCCAGACCAAAGTAGATGGCGAAATCCCAGAAGTTGGTCCATTTAAAGATACCAACCAGGAAGCTCAGCATCAGGATCTCCGGCTGAAGCACATTTGCAAGAAGAGCATTTTTATCTGCTTTCATGCGTTTGGTTCCCGGAAGTGCCCCCTGGCGGAAGCTCCAGTTCATCAGCACGGTGAGGAAAAGCAGTACAAACATGATGTTGATCACGTGCGCATGCAGATCACCAAGTAGGAAGGAGTATGCAGGGAACTCGTGAATGGTCTTATCCTCCACATCCGGCACAAAACCGATGTATCTGGTGGAATCGGAGAACCAGTAGGTGTTTACCTCAATGCCCAGAAGCTCCTGGATCATAGGGATGATCTTGTAAAACAGAATGAAGTGACCGTTTGCAGCAAAAGTCAGGGCTGCGCCGCCCAGAGCACCGGCTGCATATTTAAGACCGGTCTTCTTTCCGGTGTATGTACGCTGGAACAGGGTGGCTACCATATCAAAGGCCATAACAAAGGCCAGTGCAGGAAGCATCGCGCGGTACAGGTTGTATGCATATTTCAGTGCAGTGTGGCAAAGGTTGATGATATATACCACATAATACTGTCCACCGTAGTAGTAGTTCAGGATGCCTTCGGAATACCACATATCTGTAGCCGGTACGCTCTTGCCTCTCAGCATGGTTGCCATGAAGCCGTAGTCCATAAGACGCTCGGTACCAAATGCCTCCGGACGGAAGCCGATGCGATAGAGCCAGAAGATAAAGAGGAACAGGTAAAGGGCCTCCTCCAGCCAGATCATGTCGTTTCCAAGAATCTCGGAAACAGATTCTTTTACGGAAGCTGCCAGCGGCTTTTTGCCAAGTGCAGCGGATGCAGCCCAGCAGATCGCGGAGATCACTAAAAATACCAGCCAGCTCACCGGTGTGTTAAAAGGAACACCCATGTAGCAGATCAGCCAGGTCGCCCAGCCTGCCAGCAGGATACTGAGGATCTTTGCCATAAAGTAACCGCCGTCTGCCAGGAATCCGGTCAGTCTTGCTGCCAACGGATAGGTTCCGATGCTGAGAACAATGCTCACCAGCCACCATTCCATTACCATAGCCAGATCGCTGCCGCCAATCAGAAGACCACCGGCAAGCACGGAGAGGAACAGCAGTACAATGCTGAACATTTTCGTTGTGGATAGATTCTTGTGTTTCATCTTTTTCACCTCATTAACAGGATTCTTTCTATATATATGTGTGATTAAAATAATATCACATTATTTTCTTTGTGCGGTATCGTAGATCTGTGTCCACTCATGGGAAAATACACATTCAAAGGTATCTGCGATCAGCTCCTCGTTAACTACGTAGCTTGTATTCATGCGCACATTGTTGTCCAGAAGTATGTAGTTGATCTGATTCTCTTCGATTCTCTGGATCAGTTCGTCTTTGGTCTGAGATTCAAACATCTCTTTTACGCGTGCTTCTCTGTAATAAGTATCATATCCCGCAGACCATGCATAATATGGCCAGCCAAAGTAAAGGGAAGCGCCGCCCCAGAGTGCAGGGTCCAGGGTATCCCAGCTGCTGAGGAAGATGTCCCTGGAGCAGGTATTCTCGGAAACCCACTGGGTGACCGGGCTGTTGTCGTCGTAGACATGAGCCTCGTGATAATCGCGTTTAATGACTGTCCAGAAATCATATACGCCGGAGCAGGTCAGCACAAAGATCAGGATGATAGCCAGAAGCTTGTTTCCGATGCGCTTTCTGCAGTTCCAGAGCCAGTTTACGAACAGTGCTGCAAACATGCCCAGATACATGGTGCTCATCATAATGTACTTATGATTTACCGCGATATCCGGTGTCATGGAAATGGTAAAGGCAAAGATCAGCGGGAAGGAGAACGCTAAGATCAGCCAGCGGTATTTAAACCGGCTTGCCATAAACACGGCAGCGATCAGAATTGGCAGGATTCCAAGCAGTGCAATGAGGAAATCCGCCACACCGATCAGGGTTTTGTTCTCTGCCAGGAAACCAAAATACCAGGCAACGCTGGTTACGGAGCCATCGGTGAAGAAATGGGTCTGCAAAAATACCAGCGGCAAAGCCAGGCAGGCAATGATCAGATATTCTAATCTCCTGTCGGAAACCATGGCCATGGCAAAAAGGATCAGGATGCAGGCGATCACGCAGGAGCCGTGGAAGAATCCGGTCATTCCAAGAAGTAATCCAAAGCCGACTGCTGCAAGCGGTGTCTGAACCATCCATCCTTCTTTGCTGATGAAGGAATCCTTTACAGCTGCATACCATTTCTTGCCCTCGTTTCTCTGGAAGGCTTCCAGGAAACGGTCCATCATGCAGTATACAACGAAGAGCATGATGCAGAGGCCAAGTGCCAGGTGGCTCTGATTTACGTATACGTTCAGGTTATATAAGCCCCAGTCCTCATGGGCGGTGGTGCCTATGAAATCACGGTTGTTGATCAGGGTCTCAAGGAGGGTTCCTTTTGGGATCGCCTTGATGAAGCTCCAGAATGCCATGGAGCTTCTGAATGCAAAGAACAGGCCGGTCAGTGCTGCAACGCTGCGCTTTCCTGTGATCTTTACAGTGAGGGCATAGAGCAGGAAGAAGGCTCCCACCATGCCAAGAATACTTGGGATGTTAAATGCAAAGTCAATGCGGAGTCCCAGGAATTCCAGGTTTCCGGCAAGGAACTGGAACATGAAGTGGTATTTCATGTCCTGTCCCGCAAAGTGCGGATACCAGCTTGGGAAGTTGTTTCCTCTTGAGAAGGAACGGAGCACTGCCATGTGCGGGGAAAAATCGCTGTGCACGGATGGGGCTATGAGGATCTTTCCGTCTCGCTCCAGGAAAGTAAGGAACATAAGGAATACGGAGAGGGCTGTGGTCAGGACCACATAGATGGCATCAATGGCGTTGATGTGGATCTTTTTTTTGCGGATCCCGCTGAACACGCCGCTGATCTTACTCTGAATCCACCCATCCAATGACAGTTCCTCCGGATCTGCTAACGCAGCCGCTTTAGTTTCATTTAAATCATTATCAACAGCTTCCTCAGTAACTATAGTTTCAATCCGATCACCATCAACTGCTTCCTCAGCAGTTATCGTTTCAATCAACTCATCGCCAACTGCTTCCTCAGCAGCTATGGTTTTAAGCAAATCATCGCCGACCGCTTCCTCAGCAGCTATGGTTTCAAGCAGATCATCGCCAACAGCTTCTGCAATGGTTTCTGCTGTGCTGGTTGCTTCGGTGGATGGGTCTGTTG
>JAGHUU010000230.1 GCA_018064695.1 Candidatus Blautia equi
TGGACACGTTTTCTGTCGAAGTTGGCAAAATTGGTCTTCAGTTCTCCTTTTTTCGGGAGATATCTGTCGGAATAAATGGTCATCGGGAACTTGTAATCCGGGTATGGATAATAGAATTTCAGATCATACCCGCCGGCCTTCTCAAACACATTTATGAGCTCGGTTCTGGAGAAGGTGCGAACGCCGGTGGTCTGCGGGTAGCCCTCAAGACCCTCAAAGAGGATGCCCTTATGGTCCTCCGTGCATCCGGCAAAGTACTTAAGGCCCAGGCGGTTCTCAATAGCAACCACCAGCTTGCCGCCCGGCGCCAGATGCTCGGAAATGCAGCGAAGCATCTCCACATACGGCTCCTTTGTGCCCGCAATATAAGCCTCGGAATATTCAAATACACCGATGAGTGTAATATAATCGTATTTTTCAGTCAGGGTCTTCTCAATATCCTGGAAATTTCCCACTCTGATGCGCACATTGTCATGCTTCTGATTTCTGTAGGCATTGACAAGGCTTCTCTTTCTGGAGAGCTCTATGCAGGTGACGCTGCCGGCCTTTGCCGCAAGGGCACCTGTGATGGCGCCGCAGCCGGAACCGATCTCCAGCACGCGGTCGTTCTTTGTAATTGGGATCCACTCCAGAATATTCTGGCGGATGTGGGAAAAATGGTAGAGGATGGGCCAGCTCTTCCGCTCTGCAATAACCCGGTTCAGCTCCTCCTCAGGATAATGCATGGCGATATCCAGAAGCTCGTCCTCAATGGGGCCGTCGCTGTAGAGATCTTTTCCGGAATACAGACTGTAATCCAGGATCACATTTCCTATTTTTTCATCTGGCATGGACATCTCTTACTTCTCCTGTTCCTCTATGGTTATGCGGGAGTTCATATCATAAAATCCCACGGTGTTTTTAGCTGAGATCACGGTGATGTTGCAGGCATCATACAGGCGGTGGAACACGGTGAAATCCCCGTTTCTGTAACCCGTACATCCAAAGGAGAGCAGATACTCTCCCCCCTGCAGATCCATCTTCTGCTCAAAGGTCACAATGCAGGTCTTTCCGGCTTCCGGATGCTCCACATTCACCTTCTCATACATGGTATTGGTGCCTGTGATCTCTGTTCCCTGCACGTTTTTAATTGTGTAAGCCATAATAGGCTGCTGAATATCCTCATGGAACTGCACCTTCATCTTAATCTTAAAGGTGGTTCCCTTTTCAATGCTGTTGCTCTGGCGGCCTCTGGCATCCTGCACCACGAAGTCGATGATCTCGGCCTGGCGCTCGCCGTATTCCAGAAGGTTCGGATTTCTGGTGAAGCCGTCCTTCCACTGCTCCTCCGCCACGCCTTCGGCCTGCTTGACAGGATTCTGGTGCACCAGGAGCTGCTTATACATATCCACGATCTCCTTTGGTCCGCCGTCGCCCTCCATAACACCCTGATTTAACAGGATAACGCGGTCGCAGTATTTGGAGATGCTGCCCAGGTCATGGCTGACAAAGAGAATGGTCTTTCCCTGTTTCTTAAACTCTTCAAACTTATGATAACACTTGGCCTGGAAGAATACGTCTCCCACGGACAGCGCCTCGTCCACAATG
>JAGHUU010000003.1 GCA_018064695.1 Candidatus Blautia equi
TAATCGGATGGAGCAGCATAAGTGCTTACGCTTGTTGCCAGCATTGCAGCTGCAATACCAGCGGTAAGAAGTGCTTTTTTCATGTTCATTCCTCCTTGGAATCTTATTTTTCCCGCATGACCCTCATGCGGTTGTTCGTGGAAAATTATAGCATGAAATCCCATCTGAGTAAAGCAGATTAACCGAGTACTTCTTTATATAGACGGAATACATTTCCGTAAAAGATCTTGTCGATCTCATCCTCTGTGAAATTATATTTTGCAAGGGCATCTGCCACTTTTTCCATCTCATGCGCACCCGCAAGCTCCGGATGCAGCGGGATGCCGTCAAAGTCACTGCCAAGACCCAGGCATTCGATACCACCCACGTTTACAATATGGCGGGCATGCTTTGCGATGTCTTCCACAGATGCGTAAACAGGCTTGCTGTGATCGATCGGGATATTTCCGGGATCGCGAAGGAAGCTTGCACAGTAATTAAGGCCGGTGACACCGCCGTGCTCCGCCAGGGCGCGGATCATCTCATCCGTCATATTTCTGGTCCATGGACAGACACTTCTTGCGTTGGAATGGCTGGCCACAAATGGCTTTTTTGTATTTTTTATTACATCCCAAAATCCTGCATCGGATAAGTGGGATACATCCACGATCATGCCAAGGCGCTCCATCTCCTCCACGAACTCGATGCCGGTTTTCGTAAGTCCAAGCTCCGTCTCGGGTGTGTAGAAGTTGCTCTCCGCTCTCTTATGCGGAAAACCAAGCTCATTTGGATAATTCCAGGTGAGGGTCAGCATGCGCACGCCGGCATTGTAGAGATAGTGCAGATTTTCGATCTTACCCTCACAGCTGCCGCCCTCCTCCACGGTGAGCAGTGCGGAGAGCTTTCCCTCCGCCTCATTCTTTCTGATATCCTCTGTGTTATATACCTGCGCGATCAGATCGCTGTTGGCCTTCATCTCACCTTTAAAAACATCGATGAGCGCGCTGACCTTTTCAAACGGAGTCATGGTTTTATCTCCCATATCCACAAAGAGGGCAAAGTTCTGCACAGAATATCCACCCTGTTTCAGCTTATTCAAATCGATCATCAGATCATTTTCACGAAGCCCGATCTGCTCCCCTCTCTGCCTGTGGAGCAGGAGCTCCAGAATTGTATCACAGTGCATATCTATGATCTTCATAGTCGTATCTCTCCTATTACTCAGGTACATAGTGTAGCTCGTAAAATCTGATTTCTATCAGAAATCTACGGTTTTCAGGAGTCTCTTTTATCCATAAATCTACTGTTTTCCAGGAGACTCTTGTTTCGCCAGATCCTTGATGACCTCTCCGGCTATGATGAGACCTACTACAGAAGGCACAAAGGCATTGCTTCCCGGCAGCTGTCTCTTAGCTCCGGTTGGGTTCTCCTTCTCCCAAAGCTCCTCCGGAATTTCCGGTTTGATCGGCACTTCCTCAGAATAAACGACCTTCAACTTTGGAATACCACGCTTCTTCAGTTCCCTTCTCATCACCTTGGCCAGCGGACATACGGAGGTCTTATTGATATCCGCCACGCGAAAAGCAGTCGGATCCAGCTTATTGCCGGC
>JAGHUU010000058.1 GCA_018064695.1 Candidatus Blautia equi
GGGAATTGGCCGGTATCTGGAAAAATATCTGGAGCTTTAGGCAAATAAACTCTTTTCATTTGGAAAAGAATAGAGTAAGATACCATAGGTACGGCGGGAGACGGTTCTGAACGCCCCGGCCGTTTGTGATAAGAGTAAGTTTGTTGTTTATCTATATTTCAGGAGGGAAAGAAATGGATTTTAATGCACTCAGTCTGAAAATGCATGAAGAGAATAAGGGAAAGGTAGCGATCAAATCCAAAGTTACCGTAAAGACCCGTGATGACCTCAGCACTGCTTACACCCCGGGCGTTGCAGAGCCTTGCCGTAAGATCGCTGAGAATAAGATGGACGTTTATCGTTATACTGCAAAGGGAAACTTAGTAGCAGTTGTTTCTGACGGAACCGCAGTTCTGGGTCTTGGTGATATCGGCCCTGAGGCAGCTATGCCTGTTATGGAAGGAAAATCCATTCTTTTCAAGGAGTTCGGTGATGTAGACGCATTCCCAATCTGCCTGGATACCAAAGATCCTGATGAGATCGTGGAGACCGTAGTTCGCATGGCTCCTACCTTTGGCGGCATCAACCTGGAGGATATCTCCGCACCACGCTGCTTTGAGATCGAGAAGAAGCTGAAAGAGCGTCTGGATATCCCTGTATTCCACGATGACCAGCACGGAACCGCAGTGGTAGTTCTGGCAGCCATCATCAATGGTCTTAAGATCACCGGAAAGAAGAAAGAGGAGTGCCGCGTAGTATTAAACGGTGCAGGCGCAGCAGGCATCGCCATTGCAAAGCTTCTTCTGAACTATGGTTTTGAGAATGTGACCCTCTGCGACCGCAAGGGTATGATTAACAAAGCAAATGCCAACAACCCTGTAAAACAGGAGATGGCAGAGATCACCAACAAAGAGCAGAAAGAGGGAACTCTTGCAGACGCTTTAGTTGGCGCAGATATCTTCATCGGCGTTTCCGCTCCTAACAGCGTGACCGCAGAGATGGTAAAAACCATGAACGCAGATCCAATGATCTTCGCCATGGCTAACCCAACTCCTGAGATCATGCCTGACGTTGCAAAAGAGGCAGGCGCTAAGGTGATCGGTACCGGAAGAAGCGACTTCCCGAACCAGATCAACAACGTGCTTGTATTCCCAGGTCTCTTCCGCGGTGCCCTTGATGTTCGTGCAAAAGCCATCACCGAGGAGATGAAGATGGCAGCTGCAAAGGCTCTTGCTTCCCTCATCACTGAGGAGGAGCTGACTCCTGAGTACATCATCCCGGGTGCATTCGATGAGAGAGTAGCCAAGGCAGTGGCAAAAGCTGTAGCTGACGAGGCGATCAGAAGCGGAATCACAAAGTAATTTGCTGTTGAAAAATCAATTTAGATGTGATATATTAGTTTGCGAGCAAAGGAGTTCACAGTGTGTGAACTCCTTTTTTCGTCTCAGAAGACAAGAAGAGCAATTATAAAGAACGAGGGCGTTCGGCTGGAGATCAGACCGGAAGCTCTTTTTTTATGAAAGAAAACGGAGGTTGGAGAATGAGACATTTGGAATTGCTGGAACACACCGATACCGTGAATGAGCTGTTAGCGCGGTATGGTGTAAAATTTGGCATTTATAAGAACGGCACCTTTAAGGAGCAGCTGTTCCCTTTTGATGCCATCCCAAGGATCATTGAGGCAGATGAGTTTGCCTATCTGGAAAAGGGACTGAAGCAGCGCGTGGTGGCACTGAACCTGTTCCTTAAGGATATCTATTCTAAAAAGCAGATCGTAAAAGACGGCGTGGTGCCGGAGGACTTCATCTTTGCATCCAGCGGATACATGGTGGAGTGCGAGGGCGTGACACCTGTAAAAGATATTTATTCTCATATATCAGGTATCGACCTGGTAAAGGGAAAAGACGGAAAATGGTACATTCTGGAGGACAACCTCCGCGTTCCTTCCGGTGCTTCCTACCCTATGATTGCCAGAGATCTCTGCAGACGTTCTTCACCGGAGACCTTTGTGAACTTAAAGATCGAGGATAACAGAAACTATGCAAAGCTTCTGAAACGCACCATGGATAACGTAAATGTGGGCGGACTGAATGTGATTTTGACACCTGGCCGCTACAACGCAGCATATTTTGAGCACAGTTTTCTGGCTGAGCAGATCGGTGCCCATCTGGCCAACGGTTCTGAGCTGACTGTAAGGGATGACAAGCT
>JAGHUU010000331.1 GCA_018064695.1 Candidatus Blautia equi
CAGAAGTCCTGCCTCAGCAAGCTCGTTCATAACTGCCCATACACCGCCTGCCTCGTTCAGGTCCTCCATGTAGGTTGGGCCTGCAGGTGCAAGGTGGCAAAGGTTTGGTGTTTTCTCGCTGATGCTGTTTGCAAATGCGATATCAAAATCCATGCCGATCTCATGAGCGATTGCAGGAAGGTGAAGCATACTGTTGGTGGAGCAGCCAAGTGCCATATCTACAGTAAGTGCGTTCAGGATCGCATCCTCAGTCATGATATCTCTTGGACGGATGTTTTTTCTGTAAAGCTCCATAACAGCCATACCTGCATGTTTTGCGAGACGGATACGCTCGGAATATACCGCAGGGATGGTGCCGTTGCCCTTAAGACCCATACCGAGTGCCTCGGTAAGGCAGTTCATGCTGTTTGCGGTGTACATACCGGAGCAGGAACCACAGGTAGGACATACTTTATTTTCAAACTCGGTAAGCTCTGCCTCGTCGATCTTTCCTGCTGCGTAGGAACCTACTGCCTCAAACATGCTGGAAAGGGAGGTCTTGTGGCCATGGATGTGGCCTGCCATCATTGGGCCGCCGCTTACGAATACGGTTGGTACATTTAATCTGGCTGCAGCCATCGGAAGTCCAGGTACGTTCTTGTCACAGTTTGGAACCATAACAAGTGCATCGAACTGATGAGCAAGAGCCATGGACTCGGTGGAGTCGGCGATCAGGTCACGGGTAACCAGGGAATATTTCATTCCCCACATGTCCCATAGCGATACCGTCACATACGGCGATTGCAGGGAACACGATTGGAGTACCGCCTGCCATAGCAACGCCCTGTTTTACAGCGTTTACGATCTTATCCAGGTTCATGTGGCCAGGAACGATCTCATTGTAAGAGCTAACGATTCCGACTAATGGACGATCCATCTCCTCCTGGGTAAGACCAAGAGCGTTGAAAAGGGATCTGTGAGGTGCCTGTGCGGAACCTTTCTTTACGTTGTCACTTCTCATTTCTATTTCTCCTTTATATATATGAAAAAGAATTACTTATTATTGCCCGATCAGATTGCAGCTGCGATGAGGTCACCCATCTCAACGGTTCCTACCAGGGTGCAGCCGTCGCTCATGATGTCGCCGGTGCGGTAGCCGTCGGTAAGGACTTTCTGTACTGCTGCCTCAATTGCATTTGCCTCCTCATCCAGATCCAGGGAGAATCTGAGCATCATAGCTGCGGAGAGGATGGTTGCGATTGGGTTTGCCTTGTTCTGTCCTGCGATGTCAGGAGCGGAACCGTGGCTTGGCTCGTAGAGACCGAATTTGGTCTCGTTTAAGCTTGCGGAGGAAAGCATGCCGATGGATCCGGTTACCATGCTGGCTTCATCGGAGAGGATGTCGCCGAACATGTTCTCTGTCAGGATGACATCGAACTGTTTTGGATCACGTACAAGCTGCATTGCGCAGTTGTCTACAAGCATATGCTCAAGTTTTACCTCCGGGTAATCCTTAGCTACTTCTTCCACTACTTTTCTCCAGAGGCGGGAGGAGTCAAGTACGTTTGCCTTGTCAACGCTGGTTACTTTTTTGCCGCGCTTCATGGCGATGTCGAAGGCCTTGATAGCGATGCGGCAGATCTCATTTTCATTGTAAGCCAGGGTGTCGATAGCTTTCATGACACCGTTCTCCTCGATGGTCTTTCTCTCTCCAAAGTAGAGACCGCCGGTGAGCTCGCGGACGATGATCATATCAAAACCGTCTCCGATGATATCCTCGCGGAGCGGGCATGCTGCCTTAAGCTCGTTATAGAGGTATGCAGGACGAAGGTTTGCAAAAAGATTCAGGGCTTTTCTGATTGCCAGAAGGCCGGCTTCAGGGCGTTTGGATGGTTCCAGTTTGTACCATGGAGAAGTTTTGGCATCTCCGCCGATGGAGCCCATAAGGACTGCGTCGGATGCTTTTGCATCGGCGATGGCCTGCTCGGTGAGCGGAATGCCGTGAACGTCGATGGATGCACCGCCTAAGAGTACATCTGTATATGCAAAGGAATGGCCGTATTTTTCACATACTTTATCCAGAACTTTTCTGGCTTCTCTCACGATCTCCGGACCGATTCCATCACCGGAAATCAAGGCAATCTTATAATTCATAGGTTCTCTCTCCTTTGTTCTTTGAAGAATGCGGGGCATTCTTGTCCGGCGGACATTTGTGTTTCTGCCGCATAAAAATGTGCACAAAAATACACTCTCGCCAGAGTATCGTTTATTATCATAATACAACTCTGTTAATATTTCAACACAATAAATTAAAAGAGTGGCTTTTTGCTGTTTTCACTGAAAAAATGTATTTTTTTCCATTTTTTTGTATAGTATTTCAGTTGTTTTAAGGATAAAAAAAGAAGCACTGAATTTTATCAGTGCTCCTGTTTTTCTTTATGCCTGTTCTGCTTTTTCTACTTCTGCAATGGCCTGTTTGCGCATTGGAATACGGCAGTTTTTGTTGTTGCCGAACTCTACGATTACGTCCTCATCGGTCATGTCGATGATTACGCCGTAGAAGCCTCCGGTGGTAACTACGCTGTCGCCTACTTCCATGCTGTTCAGCATTGCGGCCAGTCTCTTCTGCTCTTTTTTCTGTGGACGAATCATCAGGAAGTACATAATTCCAAATAATACTACCATCCAGATAATCGTAAACCCAAGCCCTGCTGCTGGAGCTGCTGCTGTTGCGTCCATGTTAATTCCTCCTG
>JAGHUU010000009.1 GCA_018064695.1 Candidatus Blautia equi
TATTCCCTGTCCTCTTTTCCCAGCTTCTGAAAAGAGTAACCAAAATCAGCATCCTCAGAAAACAGGCGTCGGAAATTACCATAGTCAAAGGTAAATACGGAATTCATTCCGGCGCAGCCAAAGCCCCAGTTTTCATATCTCTGGCGCTGTCCGCCCAGGATCAGATAGTCCTTTTGGTCCGCTCTGGCCTTTTCTATCACATCATTCATCAGCTTTTTCATGAAGCCTTCCCGTCTGTGACCGGGTCTCACGCAGACCGTTCCGATTCCTCCTACATGCAGGAGTTCTCCGTTAACCATCATAGGCTGTTCAAAGAGTCCTACATTTCCCACGAATTCCCCATCCTTTACTGCAAGGTAATGCATAGGGGCTGTTTCAATATTCTGATATAATTTGGGAAGGATAAATGGGAAGAAGGATGTCTCTGATGTGTTCTTCTCAAAATCCTGTGTGTGATCATTTTCCGCGAAGGCATGATTTGCCAGCTCAATAATCCGCTTATAATCCTCTTCTCTTCCCCATCTGTATTCTATACTCACTCTTCTACCTCCTAAACATATGGGACAGGAAGCTGTTTTATTTTTGATCTTCGTCAACACAGGTCCCTGTCCCACTTACATGTCATATATTATTTTCCAAGTTTTTTTATCATAGCATCCAGGCTTTCTCTGAGCTCTGTCAGGGACTGCACTATCTTTTCGCTGTCTCCTCTTCTCAGGTTCAGCTCTCCGCCCTCAAGCCATTCTTTATATTTCTGGGTCTGGCTTACAACGCTCTTTGCTGAATAATATTTCTTCACTTCCGGCAGATCAGTAACGACCGGTGTTTTCACGGATAAAGTATCTTCCGGCTTCTGGCCCTGTTGCTGGAAAAGACGGAATTTCTTGATCATGCCCTCTATCCATGCACGTTTCACAACGTCCTGTCCGTCTGCCTCCATCTTCTGTTTGATAGAGATAAACAGTTCGTTCTGATAGTCTTTATTTAAGGTAGCTGCCTGTGCCAGTGCGGACCAGGAAACAGTCTGCTCATCAGCCATTTTCTGTAATGCAGGGGTGAGCTTCAGAAGCGCACGATATCTGGAAACACTGGCAGGGTCCACCTCCATGTCCATAGCTACAAGATCAATGATAGAGGTTACCTCTCCCGGTTCCAGGAGATTGTTTTCCTTCTTATATTTAATCTCCGCATCGTGAGCATTGAAATAGCCCTCGGCTACTTTTGCCAGCATCATTGGAGTTTCTTTTCTGTCATGGTCGTTGGCACCTAAGAGGCGGATCACGCGGGTCCACTCATGCTCCGGTGCTTCTGTAACGTATACAGGAAACTCCTTTAAACCTGCCTTGCGGCCGGCCATTCTTCTTCTGTGACCGGATTCGATCATATACTTGCCATCCTTAGGGTAAGCAAGTATCACACCCTGAAAACCGTTGCGCTTAATGATATCGGCAAGACTGGTCACATCAGTCTCACCGTAATATTCTGTATTCATAGGATCATCCAGCAGATCCTGATCTTTTACATATACAATGCTGTTTTTGATATCCTCCGGAAGCTGATCCACATTGGTAGCGGCAAGGCCTGCTTTTTTCTTTTCAGCAGCTTTACCGGTGGATGCCAGAGTCTTTTTCAGTCCTAATGTCTGTTTTTGCAGATCTCTTGCCATACTCAACTCTCCTGTTCTATTCTGTTCAGAATTTCCATTGCCAGTTCCTTAAACTCTTTGTTGATCTCCGTCTTTGCACATTTTACATTCAGCGGAGCCTGCTCTGCCTCGCAGATCTGGGCGCTGCTGTAGTCCAGACGAATGGTGGTGTTAAAAAGAGAAAGGGCTTCTGCTATCTCAGGGTTGTAGCTCTCTGCCAGCATCTCCTTCTGGTCGGCCTTGAAGCTCTGGATCCCGTTATAGAAGGTTCCAAGGATCACCAGGCTGTCATGACCGTAGTCCTCTTCTGCTTCCTGGCATCTGGCAAGCACATCTCTGTATCCGTTTAAGCTGGCTCCCTTTGCAAGCTGTAAGGGAGAGATAACATAATCACATGCAAGCAGTCCCACCATGGTAGTAATATTGTGGGCCGGTGGGAAATCGATGAATACGTAATCGTACTCTTCTTCTACTCCCTCCAGTCTGTCACGAAGCACGGAAACCTCGTCGGTTCCAAAATAGTCCAGATTCTTGCTTCCGAAAATGATATCCATATCAAAAGATACGTTTACGAACTTATTGTTTACTTTTCTCTTGGAGTTGAAGCTCATGGTATGGATAGCATCACGGATCTCGCACTCTCCCTCTAATACTTCGTAGATAGAAGCTGCGTCTTCCCTGATGTTTCCCTCTTCATCATACAGTACTTCATTATTTTCAAAGAAAAACTGTGTAAGGTTCATTTGTGAGTCAATATCCAGCAGCAGCACTTTGTGTCCCATCTCGGCAAACTGTGCTGCGATATTGATCAGCGTGAAGGATTTACCTACTCCGCCTTTTCTATTGTAATCCCCTATTACTTTCATTTACGTCCTCCCAAAGTACGACCTCACGGTGAGGTTCTCTTTGCATATTATAGTATAATTGCTCCTT
>JAGHUU010000247.1 GCA_018064695.1 Candidatus Blautia equi
TACTCCGGATGTGCGATGGGTGAATACTTTATGAACCAGGGCAAACATGTCCTGATCATCTATGATGATTTAAGTAAACATGCGGTTGCTTACCGTGCACTCTCCCTGCTGATCCGCCGTCCACCGGGACGTGAGGCTTATCCTGGAGACGTATTCTACCTGCATTCCAGACTTCTGGAGCGTGCAGCGAAACTGGACGATGCACACGGCGGCGGTTCCTTAACAGCTCTTCCTGTTATCGAGACCCAGGCCGGAGACGTTTCCGCATACATTCCTACGAACGTTATTTCCATTACTGACGGACAGATCTTCCTGGAGACTGAGCTTTTCCACTCCGGTGTTATGCCGGCACTTAACCCTGGTATCTCCGTATCCCGAGTTGGTGGTAATGCTCAGATCAAGGCTATGAAGAAAGTAGCCGGAACCCTGAAGCTGATCTATGCACAGTACCGCGAGCTGCAGTCCTTCGCACAGTTCGGATCCGACCTTGATGCTGATACCAAGGCACGTCTGGACCAGGGTGCACGTATCGTGGAGGTACTGAAACAGGATCAGAACCAGCCTGTTCCTGTAGAGAAACAGATCGCGATCCTGTACGCAGTAACAAAGGGAATTCTTTCCAGAGTAGCAGTAGAGGATGTTCGTGCTTATGAAGCAGGTCTTTACTCCTGGATCGACACAGATCCAAACGGCGCTAAGGCTATGAACGATATCCGCACTACCGGCAAACTGGAAGCAGAGACCGAAGAGGCTCTGAAGAAAGCCCTGAATGATTATACAGATAATTTTCTGAATACAAGACCTGTGAAATAAAGTGATTAGGAGGACTTAAAATGGCTGCAAACATGAAAGCGGTAAAGCTGCGTATCAAGAGTGTCCAGAGCACCATGCAGATTACCAAAGCAATGGAACTTGTAGCATCCTCCAAGCTGCGTAAAGCAAAAGAGCGGGCTGAGACCTGCCGTCCTTATTTCCGCGCCCTGCATGAGACCCTTGAGACCATCGCCATCGGAAATACAGAGTTCTCCTCTGTATATGCAAAACCGGCTGCATCAGAGAAATACTGTTATGTAGTCATTGCCGGTGACCGAGGCTTAGCGGGCGGCTATAATGCCAACCTGTTCAAGTGTCTGGAGGCAGATGCAGCAGGTAAGGACTACATGGTTCTGCCGGTTGGAAAGAAAGCTGTTGAATATTTCCGGAGAAGAGGCATTGAGCTTCTCACCGAGGAATTCGCAGAGGTAGCTGATATCTCTGTTGGTGACTGCTTTGTTATGGCGAACCTGCTCTGTAAAGAATTTAAGAACGGACGATTCGGACACATTGAGCTCTGTTATACCACCTTTGTTTCCATGCTCTCCCAGCAGCCGGATGTATTCGGTATGCTGCCGCTGAAAGATATGGAGAAGGCGGGACAGACTTCCGATGCGGAAAAGAAGTTTAACCTGATCGTGTATGAACCTAGCAGTACAGAAGTTTTCGATGCCATTGTTCCTGAGTATCTGGCAGGACTCATCTATGGCGGTGTCTGTGAAGGTGTAGCCAGTGAGCTGGCTGCCCGCAGAACAGCTATGGAGGCTGCTACCAGCAATGCGGAGGAAATGATCGACAAACTGAATCTGTACTACAACCGTGCCCGTCAGGCCAGCATTACGCAGGAGATCACCGAGATTGTCGGAGGTGCCGAAGGATTGTAATATCTGCTTTGCGGCATAAAAGCCAAAAAACAGATGATAATTTAGTATAGAGGAGATTCAGAAAATGAGCGAAAAACACATTGGCGAGGTTGTGCAGGTCACGGGTCCGGTACTGGACATCCGCTTTGCCCACGATGAGCTGCCTGCGCTTCTGAATGCTATTGAGATCGATAATAATGGTTCCAAGCTGATTGCCGAGGTTGCACAGCAGACCGGTGACAACACCGTTCGCTGTATTGCCATGAACTCCACCGATGGTATGGTTCGTGGTGCAAAGGCAATCGACACCGGCGCACCTATCACCGTTCCTGTTGGTGAGGAGTGCCTTGGACGAGTATTTAACCTTCTGGGAGACCCGGTAGATAATATTCCGGCTCCGGAAGCAAAAGAGAGATGGCCTATCCACAGACCGGCTCCTGCTTACGAAGAGCAGATGCCGGCTACCGAGATCCTTGAGACCGGTATCAAAGTCGTTGACCTTATCTGCCCATACGCTAAGGGTGGTAAGATCGGTCTGTTCGGTGGTGCAGGTGTAGGTAAAACCGTCCTCATCATGGAGCTGATCCACAACGTAGCTACCGCACACGGCGGACTTTCCGTATTTACCGGTGTAGGTGAGCGTACCCGTGAAGGAAACGACCTTTACAACGAAATGAAAGAGAGCGGCGTTATCGACAAGACCGCACTGGTTTATGGTCAGATGAACGAGCCGCCTGGAGCACGTATGCGTGTTGGTCTTTCCGGACTTACCATGGCTGAGTACTTCCGTGATGTAAAGAATCAGGACGTGCTTCTCTTCATTGATAACATTTTCCGTTTTACCCAGGCAGGTTCCGAGGTTTCCGCTCTGCTTGGACGTATGCCTTCCGCAGTAGGTTACCAGCCAACTCTGGCTACAGAGATGGGTGCCCTTCAGGAGCGTATTACTTCCACCAGAAAAGGTTCCATCACTTCCGTACAGGCCGTATACGTACCTGCGGACGACTTAACTGACCCTGCTCCGGCTACAACCTTTACCCATCTGGATGCTACCACCGTACTTTCCCGTGATATCGCCAGCCAGGGTATCTATCCTGCAGTAGATCCGCTGGATTCCACCAGCCGTATCCTTGCTCCTGATGTAGTAGGAACCGAGCATTATGAGATTGCACGTTCCGTACAGCGAGTTCTGCAGAGATACAAAGAGCTTCAGGATATCATCGCCATCATGGGTATGGACGAGCTTTCCGAGGAGGATAAACTGACTGTAAACCGTGCCCGTAAGGTACAGCGTTTCCTGTCCCAGAGCTTCTCTGTAGCAGAGCAGTTTACCGGTATGCCTGGACAGTACGTTCCATTAAAAGAGACCCTTCGCGGCTTCAAGATGATCTTAAGCGGTGAGTGCGATTCTGTACCAGAGTCCTGCTTCCTGTTCTCCGGAACCATCGACGAAGTATTTGAAAAAGCGAAAAATCTGTAAAGGAGGTTGTCTATGAAGACCTTCCTGTTAAAGATCGGTACACCTGACGGCCTTATGTTTGAGGGTCAGGTGGAGAGAGTTGT
>JAGHUU010000200.1 GCA_018064695.1 Candidatus Blautia equi
CCCCCCCCCACATTTTATGCATCGCAGATGCATAAATGTATAATTAAAGCTTTTAATTTAGGGGGGGATTTGGTATAATGGGGGCAGAACGCCATGGCACGGGCCAGAGGGTTCGTAGCCTGGAGAAAATTTATTCCCAGGAGGGTTGAAAATGGCAGAAAAAAGAATCACATATAAAGTGGAAGACGTAAACGGGATCGGCGAAGTGCAGATCGCGCAGGAAGTAGTAGAGATCGTTGCAGCACTTGCTGCGGCTGAAGTAAAAGGCGTTGCTGCCGTGGGCGGAAACATGAAAGACGAACTGGTAAGCAAGCTTGGAGCTAAGAACCTTTCAAAGGGTGTTAAGCTCACCGTACTGG
Source organism: Candidatus Blautia equi (assembly GCA_018064695.1). Lineage (GTDB taxonomy): Bacteria > Bacillota > Clostridia > Lachnospirales > Lachnospiraceae > Blautia_A > Blautia_A equi. Next base: position 360 of record JAGHUU010000200.1, read on the forward strand.
AAAACGTAGTTACCGTGGACCTGACCTTGAACATTGAGTTTGGAAAAAATATCCTGGAGACAAGCAAAAAAGTACAGGAAAGAGTGAAATCCTCAATTGAGAGCATGACCGGTCTTGAGGTAGCTGATGTGAACATCCACATCGCAGGCGTTGAGATGGGCGAGTAAAAAGGAAAGACACTCTTTCCTTTTTTATTTCTGTGAAATACATAAAAATCTGGAGGAATTATGCGTAGACGCGAATTAAGAGAACACATTTTCAAACTGCTCTTCATGGAGCAGTTCAACACCGAAGAGGAAATGCCTGAGCAGGTATCCCTCTATTTTGAAGGACTGGAGGACCTCTCCGAGAAAGACCAGAAATACATGGAAGAAAAATACGCCCATGTAAACGAAAAACTCGGCGAGATCGACGAAGTATTAAACGAGTACAGCTCCGGCTGGAAAACCGGCCGTATGAGCCGCGTGGACTTATCCGTTCTTCGCCTTGCAGTATATGAAATGAAATTCGAAGAGTCTGACGACGTCCCTGTAGGCGTAGCCATCAACGAGGCAGTAGAGCTTGCCAAAAACTTCGGCGGCGACACCTCCGGCTCCTTCGTAAACGGCGTCCTGGCAAAAATTGCCTCCGGCAGAAAAGAATCCGACGAGCCAAAGAAACCTGCCCGCAAAAAGAGCCAGGCAAAGATCATTCTCCGCTCAAAATCTTCTGAAAAGAAAGAATCCAATGAATAAAAATGTTTATTCCGTAGGCCAGGTGAACCGTTACGTAAAAAACATGTTCTCCCAGGACTACTTTCTGAAAAATGTATATGTAAAAGGGGAAGTCTCCAACTGCGTATACCATAGAACAGGCCATATCTATTTTTCCCTGAAGGATGAGACCGGCGTGATCAACTGTGTCATGTTTGCGGGAAGCCGGCGCGGCCTGGCTTTTCAGATGAAAAACGGCGACATGGTCATAGCCCACGGTTCTGTGGAGACCTTTGAGCGGGACGGAAAATACCAGCTCTACGCCAGGGACATCACTCTGGATGGTGCCGGCCTTCTCTACGAGCGCTACCTGGCGCTGAAGGCCGAGCTGGAAGAGATGGGCATGTTTGCTGATGAATACAAGCAGCCAATTCCCAAACACATCCGCACCCTCGGCGTAGTAACCGCACCAACAGGCGCTGCCATTCAGGATATCCGAAAGGTATCTCTGCAGAGAAATCCTTTCCTGCAGATCATCCTGTATCCGGCCCTTGTGCAGGGCGACGGCGCAGCCGAGAGCATCGTCCGCGGTATCGAAATGCTGGACAACTACGGCGTAGACGTGATCATAGTAGGCCGTGGCGGCGGTTCCATAGAGGACCTCTGGGCATTCAACGAGGAGATCGTTGCCCGCGCCATCTTTGACTGCCAGACTCCGATCATCTCCGCAGTAGGCCACCAGACCGACACCACCATAGCAGACTGGGTAGCCGACCTCCGCGCAGCCACCCCTTCCAACGCGGCAGAGCTTGCGGTGGGGGACTACAGAGCAGTGGTGGATACAGCCGTATCCTTCAAAGACCGCCTGAATTACGCCATGCGCGGCAAGCTGGATCTGTACCAGAGCCGTCTGGACCAGTTCCAGACCAGATTCCAGTACCTGAGCCCGCAGAGCAAACTCCGCGAACAGCAGCAGTACCTGGCGGATCTTTCCGACAGACTGGACACAGCCATGGAGAACCGCATTCGCGACAGACGCCACACCCTGCAGCTCTATCTGGAGCGCTTCCAGGGCTTATCCCCACTTCGTAAACTAAACCAGGGCTACTCCTATGTAGCCGACAAAGATGGCAGAACCATCACCAGCATTCAGGACGTGGAGCTGAATTCCAAGATCGCCATTTCCGTTATCGACGGAACCATCGAGGCGCAGGTAACAGGCAAACACCCTGAAATCCGTGAATGAAACGGATCGTCAATAGGTAACAGGTCCTCCTGAGATCCGTGAATGAAAACAGATCCGCATCAGACAGGTCAGTGACCGGCAGATACACTGAGATTTGTGAAGATAATAGACACACTAAAGCCACAGCAATGGGAGGAGAGCATCTTTCATGGCAGAAGAATTGATGACATCCGCACAGGATGAGAAGAGTATTGAGGAGGCATTCCGTCAGCTGGAAGACCTCACTGAAAAGCTGGAGAGCCGGGAGACATCCCTGGAGGATTCCTTCCGCTATTACAAGCAGGGCATGGAGCTCCTGAAATATTGCAGCGAGAAACTGGACACAGTAGAAAAGAAAATGCTTCAGATGAACGAGGATGGTACCGTCAGTGAATTTTCAAGAGGAATTAACGAATAAAGTAAGCGAAATCGAATCCATCATAGAACACTTCCTCCCGGCGGAGGAAGGCTTTGCCAGATCCATGGCGGAGACCATGAACTACAGCATGCGCGCCGGCGGAAAACGCATCCGCCCGCTGCTTTTACTGGAATGCTGCCGCATGTTCGGGGGAGACCCGGCGCTGGCAGAACCATTTGCCGCAGCCATGGAGATGATCCACACCCATTCCCTGATCCACGACGATCTGCCTGCCCTGGACAACGACGACTACAGACGCGGCCGTCTCACTGTCCACAAGGTATACGGGGAAGCCGCCGGAATTCTTGGCGGTGTTACATTATTAAACTATGCGTACGAGACCATGATGAAGGCCTTCGACGCCGACACAAAAGAGAAAAGAACAGCAGAGACGGACGCCCGCATTGCCCGTGCCATGCGCGTAATGGCAAAAAAGACCGGCCTTTACGGCATGCTTGGCGGCCAGAGCGTGGACGTGGAGAACGATGGAAAACCACTGACACCGGAGCTGCTTGACTATATATATGAACACAAAACCTCCGCACTTATTGAGGCACCTATGATGGCCGGCGCCATCTTAGCCGGAGCCACGGAGGAGCAGGTTGACATCATGGAAAAAGCCGGCAGAAGCATAGGCCTGGCCTTCCAGATCCAGGACGACATCCTGGATGTCACCAGCACAGATGAAGTCCTTGGAAAACCCATCCACAGCGACGAGAAGAACAACAAAGTCACTTACGTAACTCTCTACGGCTTAGAGAAAGCATCCGGAATAGTAGCCGATCTCTCCGAGGAGGCTATCACCTTAATTGAGAAACTGGAGGTTGGCAACGACTTCCTTCCGGAACTGATCAGATCCCTGATCAACCGGAAAAAATAACAGCAGGAAAATCATCCGGGGAAAAACAAATGATACTTGATAAGATAAACAAAGCAAATGATATCCACAGGATCCCACTGGCGGAGTTTCCGCAGCTGGCACAGGAGATCAGAGATTTCCTGATCACCTCCGTCAGCAAGACCGGCGGACACCTGGCCTCCAATCTGGGCGCTGTGGAGCTGACCATGGCTCTGCACAACGTGCTGGATCTTCCAAAGGATAAGATCATCTGGGATGTGGGACACCAGGCCTACACCCATAAGATCCTCACCGGCAGAAAAAACGAGTTTGAGAACCTTCGAAAAGAAGGCGGCTTAAGCGGCTTCCCAAAGAGAAAAGAGAGCCCATGCGATACCTTTGATGCAGGTCATAGCTCCAACTCTATTTCCGCAGGTCTCGGCTACGTCCGTGCCCGTGACCTTCTGGGGGAGGACCACCGCGTAGTATCCGTCATCGGTGACGGTGCCCTCACAGGCGGCATGGCTTACGAGGCCATGAACAACGCCGCTCTTTTAAAGACTAATTTTATTATCGTATTAAATGACAACACCATGTCCATCGCACCGAATGTGGGCGGTATGTCCAAATATCTGAGTGCTATCCGCACCGCGGAGGCCTACACCGGCATGAAGCTCACCGTGACCAGAGGTCTCCAGAAGATTCCTAACGTTGGCCCAAGTCTGGTGGATACCGTGAGAAAGACAAAAAGCAGTATCAAACAGCTCATCATTCCGGGCATGCTCTTTGAAAATATGGGGCTCACCTATTTAGGTC
>JAGHUU010000250.1 GCA_018064695.1 Candidatus Blautia equi
GCTGCTACCATCATTTATACCGCGCTTCGTCCGGCATTAAAAAGTGCTGACCTGATTTAATTCAGGCCAGCACTTTTTTTAATTCATTTACAGATTCAGCAATACGATGGCTGCGAGGATCAGACTCATGCCCAGCATTTTTTTCTGATCCAGCTTTTCTTTAAATACCAGAATTCCTACCAGACTTACGACAAGAATCACTGCGATGTTATAGACCGGATAAACCAGAATCGCCGGGAATTCTCCAAGCGATAATAACAGAAATCTTGTGGAGTAGTAGTTCGGGATTCCGATCACAGCTCCCCATAAGAGTTCATATCCTGTCGGCAGATAGCGCTGCAGTACCAGAATGATAACGCACAACAGGGTTGCTGTCATAAAGATATAGAGCAGGTACTGATCCTTCAGTGCCGCTTCGCCTGCTTTATCATAGATATTGGCAAGGGAATCTGTAAATCCTCCTGCTAATAACAATATGATCAGCCATACACTTTTTCTTTCTTTTCCATTCTCTTCTTTTTTCCCGTTTATGATGATAATTGCAATGACTGCCAGTATGAAGCCCACAATCTGGAACTTCTTCGGGATCTCATGAAATACAGTCAGTGCCATCAATGTCGGCACCAGTACTCCGAGCTTCATAAAGGTCGCCGACAGTACCACTCCATTTTTCTGGATATTGAACTGCAGCAGATAGAAGCTGAGCAGGAAAAAGATTCCTCCTACTACTCCAAGTCCGATCGCAAAGCCGGAGCCTTTCTGCAGGGAAAATACCGGCACGTCCTTGATATATACCACGGACAGAACCGTACATACCAGATAATTTGTTACAAACATCGCAAGTGTACTCTTGATCTTCTTCTCACTGATTCTCATCAGGATTGAGATCATCGAACTGGTGACGATAGATAAGATCAGATATATCATTTATAACCTCCGTTAATTCTCAATTGTTTTCGTGCTTTGCACCACACAATCTTTCCTTTTCATGTTATAATATCATATCTTTATCAGTTTTACGGAGGTAAAAATCATGAATATTTTCAAAGGTTTCCAAAAAGGGGTAAACCTTGGTGGCTGGATCTCCCAGTTTGCTGTATATGATCATGAGCATTTCCGCACCTTTATCCAGGAAAGTGATATCAGGGATATCGCTTCTCTTGGTTTTGATCATGTACGTATTCCGGTTGATTACAATGTCCTCGAGGATGAGGAGGGTAATCCTTTGGAGAGTGGATTCGGCTACCTTTCCCAGTGTAATGACTGGTGCCGAAAGTACGGGCTGAATATCCTGATCGATCTGCATGAATGCTTTGGCTATTCTTTTGATCCGCTGAAGAAGGATATGGATCGTAAGAAGTTCTTCTATGACGATGCGCTGCAGGCACGTTTCCTGAATCTCTGGAAGCGTATTGCCGAGACTTTCCGTGACGAGCCCGCCCGTGTCGCTTTTGAGCCGCTCAATGAGGTCGTTTTGCAGGAGGTTGCGGATGCATGGAATGGCATCGTCAGAAGATATATCGAGACGATCCGTGCCATTTGCCCGGATCATTATATCGTGATCGGCGGTGTCTGCTACAATAATGTTATGAGTGTTCCTCTTCTTGACCCGCCTTATGATGACAAGATCGTCTACAATTTCCATTGCTATGAACCGATGATCTTCTCTCATCAGGGTGCTTACTGGGTAGAAGAGATGCCGGCTGATTTCCGTATCGGTTATCCAAAGTCCGTTGAAGAATACCGTGCTGCCAGCCGCAGCATTTCCCGCGATCTTGGCGGTGCTATCTTTGCAGAAGAGGCAAAAGAAATGGGACCATCCTTCTTTATCAATATTTTCCAGCCTGCTCTTGCACACGCTGAAAAATACAATGTTGCACTCTATTGTGGTGAATATGGTGTTATCGATCTTGCAGATAATGAGGATAAGATCCGCTGGCTGCAGGATATCCATACTGCATTTGCCAGATATAACATCGGCCATGCTCTCTGGAATTATAAGGAGAAGGATTTTGGCTTTGTAGATGAGCGTTTTGCTTCTGTCCGTGACAAGTTTATTGCATGTTTATAATCAAAAATTTTTAAAAGAGAGGTTTTTATTATGAGTAAATTCAGACATTTATGTTTGACCCTTATTGTAGCCTTCCTTTTCCTCTTTTCTTTTCAGGCACAGGCTGCTACTCCGATCGTGAAAGCTCCTGCTTCTGACCTGAAGGATGTGCGTCTTGCAGAAGAGGTTCCTGGCGAATGGGTCATTACCGATAATGGTTTCCGTTTTAAATCAGAAGAGACAAGAAAGTATCTGAGATCCCAGTGGCTTATGAACGAAGGCTCTATCTATTATCTTGATAAGAAGGGCTATCGCGTTAACAGCAGCTGGATCCTGTATAACAATTATTATTACTATGTAACCAAGAAGGGTACAATGCTTACCGGCTGGTTACAGAATCGTTTCTACATGAAGGCCAATGGCCGTCGTGCTTCCGGCATCACCAAGATCGGGGATGAGTATTATTACTTCGATGCTAAGACCGGCAAAAAGAAAACAGGCTGGATCACATACAAGAAAAAGAAATACTTTTTTGACAAGACAACCGGTGTAAAGGCTACTTCCAAGTGGATCAAGGTCGGCAGCAATTACCGCTATGTAGACGAGAAGGGCGTGATGCTGACTAACTGCTGGGTAGCTGTAAAGGGCAAGAAATATTATGTCAACTCTAAGGGCAACCGTGTTACCGGCGAACAGTACATCAACGGCAAGTGGTATTATTTCAAGAAAAACGGTGTCTATGACCCGACAAAGAAGCTTGAGAACAACGTTGACCCACGAAAGAAGATGGTCGCTCTTACCTTCGATGATGGTCCTAGCCCATATACCAATACTCTTCTTGGTTATCTGCGTGCAAGCAATGCACGTGCAACCTTCTTCATGGTAGGAAGCTCTGTTGGCAGCTATCGAAGCGCTGTTAAACAGATGTTCGCACAGCACTGTGAACTTGGTAATCACTCTTATTCACATACTGCACTTGACACTCTTTCAAACAGTGGAATCAGCTCAGAGATTTCCCGTACAAACGCCGCAGTTAAGGCCGCATGTGGACATACTCCAACAGTAGCAAGACTTCCATACGGTTCCGGTCACAATAACAGCCGTGTACTGGGTGCCCTCGGTCTTCCATCTATCTACTGGTCAATCGATACCAGAGACTGGGCAAATACCGGCAACCCACAGAGTACCATCAACGCAGTTTTAGGCCAGGTACAGAATGGTGATATCGTCCTGATGCACGATCTCCACTCCAGCACCGTACAGGCCTGCAAAACCATCATCCCGTCTCTTAAGAGCCGCGGCTACCAGATGGTTACCGTATCCGAACTCGCCAAGTATAAAGGCAAGACCAGCTTACATACCGGTCGCACCTACTACAGCTTCCGTTAAATAAATCATTGAGGGGTGTGAACCCCTGGGTGAGGCACAGGGTGAGGCACAGGGGGCCGGTTTTGTTTTTCACCCCCCCCCCCCTGGGGGGCGGGGGCAAAAAGAACCGGGCCCCGGGGGGGCCACAAGAGGGG